>NZ_LZKF01000239.1:0-21539 GCF_001672665.1 Mycobacterium sp. E2238
CGAAGGTGTCGATCGCCTTCGCGGCGATCGCCATGCGCGGCGCGATCCGCACCGGCCGGGTGCGGGCGGCGGTCAGCATCCATTCGGCTGCCTCTTCCGACGTGAGCGCCGGCATGCCCTCGTAGGCCTTCGTCGGCGCGATCATCGGCGTGGCCACCAGCGGGTAGTACAGCGTCGTCGAGTGCACGCCCTTGTGGCCCCACTCGGTCTCCACGACGCGGCTGACCGCCGCCCGCACCCGGCCGGTGCGGATCGCGCCGCGCATGGCGATCGCCGCGAAGGCGATCGACACCTTCGGTCCCCGGCTGGTCAACACGCTCATGCAGCGGCAGCGGATCCAGCCCAACCGCGAAAACGGCAGCTGAACCGGCCTATGTGATAGACACGACGCTATGGAGATCCTGGCCAGCCGGATGCTGTTCCGGCCGGCGGACTATCAGCAGTCGTTGGCTTTCTACCGGGACCAGATCGGGCTCGCGATAGCCCGTGAATACGGCGCGGGCACAGTCTTTTTCGCCGGCCAGTCGTTGCTGGAGCTGGCGGGCTACGGCTCCCCGGACCATTCTCGGGGCCCGTTCCCCGGCGCGCTGTGGCTCCAGGTCCGCGACATCGAAGCGACCCAGGCCGAGTTGCAAAGCCGGGGCGTGCCGATCGCACGCGAGGCGCGCCAAGAGCCGTGGGGCCTATACGAGATGCACGTGACGGACCCGGACGGGATCACGCTGATCTTCGTTCAAATCCCCCCCGACCACCCGTTACGCCGCGACACTCGAGGTAAACCGCAGGGGAATTCCGGTTAACTGAGAGGTAACATCTGGCGACGACTCCAAATACACCCGCGATTCAGGTCTTCCTGCATTCGACAATGGAATCCCCCTACCACCAGAATCGGGCGCTGTGAACATCCAGTTGTTCCTCTTGATCATTGTCGTAATCACGGCACTGGCTTTCGATTTCACGAACGGCTTCCACGACACCGGCAACGCGATGGCGACCTCCATCGCCAGCGGCGCGCTCAAGCCCAAGGCGGCGGTCGCACTGTCCGCGGTGCTGAATCTGGTAGGCGCGTTCATGTCCACCGCAGTCGCCGCCACGATCGCCAAGGGCCTCATCGACGGGCACATCGTGACGCTGGAGCTGGTTTTCGCCGGCCTGGTCGGCGGCATCGTGTGGAATTTGCTGACCTGGCTCCTCGGCATCCCCTCCAGCTCCTCGCACGCCTTGATCGGCGGCATCGTCGGCGCCACCATCGCGGCGGTCGGCGGGCACGGTGTGCTCTGGAAGGGCCTGGTGTCCCACGTGCTCATCCCGGCCGTCGTCGCCGCGATCCTGGCCATCGCGGTCGGGGCCATCGCGACCTGGCTCGTCTACCGGGTCACCCGGGGCCTCGACACCAGCCGCACCGAGGCCGGCTTCCGCTACGGCCAATGGGGCTCGGCCTCGCTGGTGTCGCTGGCGCACGGCACCGGCGACGCACAGAAGACGATGGGCGTCATCTTCCTGGCGCTGATGTCCTACGGGTCGATCAGCAAGAACACCGTCGCGCCGCCGCTCTGGGTCATCGGGGCTTGCGCGGTGTCTATGGCGGCGGGCACCTACCTGGGCGGCTGGCGCATCATCCGCACCCTGGGCAAGGGACTGGTGGAGATCCAGTCGCCGCAGGGCATGGCGGCCGAATCCTCCTCGGCCGCGGTGATCTTGCTGTCCACCCACTTCGGCTACGCGCTGTCGACGACCCAGGTGTGCACGGGTTCGGTGCTGGGCAGTGGGCTGGGCAAGCCCGGCGGCGAGGTCCGCTGGGGCGTCGCCGGTCGTATGGGTGTGGCCTGGCTGGTGACGCTGCCGCTGGCCGGGCTCGTCGGTGCGGTGACCTATTGGATCGTGCACTATGTCGGCGGCTACCCCGGTGCGATCGTCGGCTTCGCGCTGCTGATCGCGGTTTCGGCCACGATCTACATCCGGTCCCGCAAGGTCAAGGTCGACCACAAGAACGTCAACGCCGAATGGAAGGGCGACCTGACCGCCGGGCTCGACGCCGCGGACCACGAACCGCCGTCCGACGGTGGCCCCACGGTGGGCACCGCCCCCCGGTACGACTCCGACGATCCCACGATGAAGGCGAACGCTTGATGAGTCACTTCAGCGACTGGTTCAACTACCAGGCCTCCCTCAAGATTTTGCTCTTCTCCATGCTGGCCGGCGCCGCGTTGCCGGGGCTGTTCGCCCTGGGGCTCCGCTTCCACGCGGTGGGCGCCGGGCAGGCCAGCACCGATGGCAGCTCGTCACAGAAAAACCCGGCACTGCTGGTGCTCGCCTGGGCGATCTATGCGGTGGTACTGCTGGCGATCGCCTTTGCGCTGGCGTACATCTCCCGGGACTTCATCGCCCATCACACCGGCACGGCATTCCTCGGAGCCAAACCCAAGTAGCATCGAGCGATGCCCACCGCGTCAACGAGCCGGACACCGGGGGGAGTTGGACCAGCGTGAACGGATTTCTCAATTCGATCGTCTCGTGGCTGCGCGCGGGATACCCGGAAGGCGTCCCGCCGACGGACACCTTCCCGGTGCTGGCGCTGCTGGCCCGCCGGATGTCCAACGACGAGGTCAAGGAAGTGGCTTGCGAGCTGATCCGGCGCGGCGAGTTCGATGACGTCGACATCGGGGTGCTGATCACCCAGATCACCGACGAGCTGCCCACGCCCGACGACGTCGAGCGAGTGCGGGTCCGCCTGGAAGCGCAGGGCTGGCCGTTCGATGACGCGGACCAGGTCGAGGACCCCGCATAGCCGTACTGCGCGCCCAGACCGTCCCGCCGGGTTCGGCCGTCTCGTCGTTGTTGCCCGCCCTGGAACGGGTGCTGGACGGCCGCGACCCCGCCCTGGTCGCGCTGGCACCCGGCTCGGATGCGCTGGCGGCGGGCCTGCGGGTCGGGGAAGAGATCGACGACGACGTGGCCGTGGTGGTGACGACGTCGGGAACCACGGGCGCGCCCAAGGGCGCCCTGCTGACCGCGGCCGCGCTGACGGCCAGCGCTGCGGCCACCCATGACCGCCTCGGCGGGCCGGGCAGCTGGATGCTGGCATTGCCGCCCTACCACATCGCCGGGCTGCAGGTGTTGGTGCGCAGCGCGCTCGCCGGTTCGGCGCCCGTCGAGCTGGACGTCTCCGACGGCTTCGACGTCAGCGAATTGCCCAGCGCGATAAGGCGATTGGAACCCGGTCGGCGCTACACGTCGCTGGTCGCCGCGCAGCTGGCCAAGGCGCTGACCGATCCGGCGGCCGCGGCCGCGCTCGCCGAACTCGACGCCGTGCTGCTCGGGGGCGGACCGGCCCCGGGGGGCGTGCTCGACGCCGCGGCGGCGGCCGGCATCACCGTCGTCCGCACCTACGGCATGAGCGAGACCGCCGGTGGCTGCGTCTACGACGGCGTACCGCTGCGCGGCGTCGTGGTCCGGGTGGCGGACGACGGGCGCATCGACCTCGGGGGCGCGACCCTGGCCAAGGGCTACCGCAACCCGGTGGACCCCGACCCGTTCGCCGAGCCCGGCTGGTTCCGCACCGACGATCTCGGCGTCGTCGACGAGGCGGGCGTGCTGACCGTGTTGGGCCGCGCCGACGACGCGATCAGCACGGGCGGGTTGACGGTGCTGCCGCAGCTGGTCGAGGCGGCGCTGGGCACCCATCCCGCCGTGGTGGACTGCGCGGTGTTCGGCGTGGCCGACGACCGGCTGGGCCAGCGGGTGGTGGCGGCGATCGTGCTGGCCGAGGGTTGCTCGGCGCCGACGCTGGGCGCGCTGCGCGCCCACCTGACGCGCACCCTGGACGCCACCGCCGCGCCGCGCGAGCTGCACGTGGTCGACGCGCTGCCGCGGCGCGGCATCGGGAAGGTCGACCGGGCGGCGTTGGTGCGCCGGTTCGGCCGATCAATAGGCTGATCGACCGTGAGGGTGGCACGTCGGGAGTTAACGGCCGTCGCGGTCGGGACGGTGCTGGTCGGGGCGGCGTTCATCCTGCCGCGGCTGCACTGGGGCGTGCGGCCGCGGACCGACGTGGGGCAGGAGCGGTTCGGCACCCACGCCGGGGCCGCGCCGATTTTCGGCGCCTGGGAAATCCACGCCAGTTGGGGTACCGGGCCGGCCATCGCCCTCGCGGTTGCCGCTGTGGTATGGGGACCGCTTCTGGCGCAACGCCTTTCGTGGCGGATCTTGACGCTGGGTACCTGGGCCACCGCCTGCGGATGGGCCTTCGCGCTGGCGATGATCGACGGGTGGCAGCGCGGCTTCGCCGGCCGGCTGACCACCCGCGACGAGTACCTGTCCCAGGTACCGGGCATCGCCGACATCCCGGCCACGGTGCGCACGTTCGCGAGCCGGATCGTCGACTACCAACCGAACTCCTGGACCACCCACGTCTCCGGACACCCACCCGGCGCGCTACTGACCTTCGTCTGGCTGGACCGGATCGGCCTGCACGGGGGCGCGTGGGCGGGGCTGCTGTGCCTGCTGGTCGGCTCCAGCGCGGCGGCCGCGGTGCTGATCGCCGTTCGCGCGCTGGCCGACGAGCAGACCGCGCGCCGCGCCGCACCGTTCGTGGCCGTGGCGCCAACCGCAATCTGGGTCGCGGTCTCCGCCGACGGCTACTTCGCCGGGGTCGCGGCATGGGGCATCGCGCTGTTGGCCGTGGCGGTGCACCGGCCGGTCCGGTTCCCCGCCCTCGTGGGCGCGGCCGCGGGCCTGCTCCTGGGTTGGGGCGTGTTCTGTAACTACGGCCTGATGTTGATGGGGCTCCCGGCCCTGGCGGTGCTGGCGTCGGCGACCGACTGGCGCGCAGTGCTGCGGGCGCTCGGCCCGGCGACGCTGGCCGCGGTGGCGGTGGCGGTCGCCTTCGCGGTCGCGGGGTTCTACTGGTTCGACGGCTATACCCTTGTGCAGCAACGCTATTGGCAGGGCATCGCCAAAGACCGCCCGTTTGAGTATTGGAGCTGGGCCAACCTGGCGTCGGTGGTGTGTGCCATCGGGTTGGGCAGCGTCGCCGGCGTCAGCCGGGTGTTCGACGTGGCTGCCATCCGCCGCCGCTCCGGGTTCCACCTGCTGCTGCTGGCCGTGCTCGCCGCCATCGCGTGCGCGGACCTGAGCATGCTCAGCAAGGCCGAGGTCGAGCGCATCTGGTTGCCCTTCACCATCTGGCTCACCGCGGCACCCGCGCTGCTGCCCGTCCGGTCACACCGAGTGTGGCTGGCGCTCAACGTCACGGGCGCGCTGGTGCTCAACACCCTGATCGTCACCAACTGGTAGGCGCGGGCTACAGGCCGGCCGCGCGGGTCACTCTCGCGAAGCGGCTGGCGGGTCCGCACGCCTCCCGCACCACGGCCACGTCGTCGGCGACGTCGAAGTCGGCCAGTCGTGGCGCCGCATAGGGCTCAATTCCCAAGTCGTGCAACGCTCTGTACGTCAGCAATCCGGTGTCGGGCTGCGACATCGGGACGGTGCGCAGGCATTCGGCGGCTTCGGGGCTCCGTAAACCGAGCACCCACCAGCCGCCGTCGACGGCAGGCCCGAGCACGGCCGGTGCCTCCTGCAGTCGGCGCGCGCAGTCGATCAACATGTCCGCGGTCACCTGCGGGGTGTCCATCCCGATCTGCACCACCGGATTGCCGTCCGCCGCGTCGGCATGGGCGTTGGCGAGTCGGTCGGCGAAGTCGTCGCCGCGCTGGGGAATCACCGTGAAGGACCCCAGCCGTTGCCGGATCTCGTCGGCGCCGGCCGCGGCGCCCAGGTCACCGGTCATGGCCACCACCCGATTCGCCACCGGCGCGGCGGCCACCGCGTCCAGCGTGTCCAGCAGTGCGGCGGCGGCGATTTCGGCGGCGACGAGGTCCCCCACCGTCGCGGCGAGCCGGGTCTTGGCCCGGCCCGGCTCGGGCGCCTTCGCGACCACCAGCACCGTCACCGCCACGATTGTCACGAAATCACCTTCCAGAAGTCGAGGATCGCGGTGATGCTCCCCCGCAGCGAGCCGCTGACCTTCGACTTGCCGCCGGTGCGGGGACCGTAGCTGACGTCGAGTTCGACCACGCGCCAGCCGGCGGCCGCAGCCCGGACCAGCAGCTCCAGCGGGTAACCCGAACGCCGGTCGGCGACACCGAGATTCAGCAGCGCCTCGCGCCGGGCCACCCGCATCGGCGCGATGTCGTGCACCGGCAATCCGTGGCGTGTGCGCAGCCGCCAGCTCATCACCACGGTGCCGACGCGGGCCACCCACGGCCAATGCAATCCGGCTACCGGCCGGCGCCGTCCGATCACCAGATCGGCACCCTGCTCGAGCGCGGCGACCAGCCGCGGCAACTCCCCCGCGTCCATCGAGCCGTCGGCGTCGATCACCGCCACGATCGGCGTCCGCGCGGCCACCACGCCCGCGTGCACCGCCGAGCCGTACCCGGCCCGCGGCTCGACCACGACCTCGGCGCCGTGCCGCCGCGCGACTCCGGCGGTGTCGTCGGTGCTGTTGTTGTCGACGACCAGCGCCCGGTATCCGGCGGGGACGGCCGCCAAGACCGCGGGCAGCGACTCCTCCTCGTTGAGACAGGGCAGCACCACCGTGACGGCGTCGGGCATGGACGCCTCAGAACCCGCGATGGCTGCGTGGCTGCTGCGGGGCGAGCGTTTGCGGTGCCTGCGTTTGCGGGGCCTGCGTTTGCGGGGCCTGCGTGTGCGGCGCCACCGTCGTTTCGTGCGTGCTGGGCGGCGGCGCGGCTGTCGTAGGCGGTTGCGTCGAGGTGTACGGCTCCTTCGAGCTCGGCGGCGGGGTGGTCGTGGTCACCGGCGGTGTCGTTGTCGTCGGCGGTGTGGTGGACGGTTCCGTCGTGGTGGTGGACGGCTCCGTCGTCGTGCTGGGTGTCGTCGTGGTCGGGGGTGTCGTCGACGCGGTCGTGGGCGTCGTCGTGGTCGTTATGGGCGTGGTCGTCGGCGTCGTGAACGTCGGCGGGTTGTATGGCGGATATATCGGGACCGGAACGATGACCGGGACCGGAACGGGCGCAGCGGGATTCGGATTGGGCACGACGCCCGGAGTATCGGGCGACACCGGCGCGGCGGGGACGGCAGGCCCGCCCCCGCCCTGTGCCGGAAGAAGACCGTTGGCGTCCGGGATGACGCCGCCCTGGAAGCCCGCGTTGGGCTGATCAACCGGGGGCGGTGGCACCGGCGCCTGCTGCTGGGTCGGCAACAACGGCATGAACTTGCCCGGGGCGGCGTTCTGGTGCCCCACCACCGGCTGTTGACTCGCGGTGGGACGGACCGCAATGGCCACCGCGGCGGCCAGCGACGCGAAACCGATGACCGCGAAGGCGATCACGGCGTTGCCCAGCACCAAGGACCGGCGGCTCAGCCGCGAGGGGATGGCCGTGGTCTCGTCGAAGTCGTCGAATTCGTCGTATTCGGGACCGTATTCGTCACCGGCGAACGGCTCGGCATCGTCGGTCATCGAGTACGCCAGCTGTGGTTCCTCCACGTCTGGCGGGGCCACGAACGTCGTCTCGTCACCGGTGAGCCCCGGCGCCATCGCGGTCTCGTCGCCGGTGAGTCCCACGGCCGGCGCCATCGCGGTGGCGTCCCCACCCGCCAGGGCGGCTGCGGACGCTGCGGCGATGGCCGCGCCACGGGCGAGCGCGAAGGACGGGTCCTCGGCGACCTGCACCCGCATGGTCGACGCATCGCGGAGCTGGTCGGCGACCTGAGTCAGCTCGGGCGAAGCGCCCACCAGATACACGTCCCCCGGGACGTCCGGCCGGGCGCTGAGTTGGGCCATCATCGTGTTGAACGTCGCGGTCGCGTCGCCGGCGACCGCCTCCTTGGCCAGCACGGTCGGCGGTGCGTTCTCGTCATCGGGCGAACTGGGCACCGACAGCGTCGCCGTCGCGTCGTTCAGCACCAGCGCGGCGGCTCCGGGGCGGCCGGCCGCGCGCATCAGTGCGGCCACCGCCTGCGAGTCGGAGAGCAACGCGACGTTGGAAACGCCGGAATCTTCCAGCGCCTGCCGCAGCTGGGCGGCCCGCGGCTCGTCGCCCCAGCACACTCGGGTGCCGACCAGCCGATGGTTCTCGTCCGCCAGAAGGCGATTGGTGCCGACCACCGTCTCGGTGAGTTTTCCGACCGGGTTCTCCTCCAGGTCGACGACGGATTGGTCGATCACGTCCGCGCCCGGCCCGACAAGCGCCAAGCGGGCAACGGGGCCCGTGACCGCGACCCCCAACACGACGTCCATCCCGGTTCTCCTTCGGCTGGCTACCCCACGACCAGCAATGTCCCGGCATCATTACACTTGCGATACCGTTGGCAGTATCCGTTATTCGGGCGACAAGGTTTGCCTATAGCGCAGCGTAACCAGCTTCTCGAACGACAGGACGGTCGCGGGGGAATCTGCGAGGGCGTCCGAACGGAGAATATGTGGTGAGCCAGAGCAGTGACGACGCACCCACCGGCCCCATCGATCCCGTACAGGCGCAGCAAACCGCTCGCATCATCCGGCCGGCCACCGTCGCTCCGCCGGCGGCGGGGACGGCAACGACGCGGCGCCGGCACATCACCAGCGACCTGACCGCGATCGCGCTGCTCGTCGTCGCGCTGTTCCTGCCGTGGAACCTGTACTTCGGCGTCGGGATTCCCGGCAGCAGCCCGAGCCTCTTCGCGGTGTTGCTCGCCGTGACCGCGCTGTCGGTCATCGCCGTCGCCGTGGCCGGTTCCTGGAGGTCCTCCGGCGCGCGGTTCAACCCCATGCGGGCGGGGCGGCTTCGCTTGGGGCTCAACGTCCCCTACGCGCTGCTGGTGCTGGGATTCGTGGTCTTCGACGCGTTCGAGACGGTCCGGTTCGGTGGCACGGTGAACGTGCCGGGCGGAGTGGGACCGGGGGCGTGGGTGGGAATCGCCGGCAGCATGCTGAGCGCGCAAGCGGTGCCCGCCGGCGCCCACACGGGACCGGTCCCCGAGGGCGACGAGCACACCGGCTGGCTGCGGTCGGCCCGGCTCATCGGCTACGCGTCGATGGCGTTGGCGGCGCTCAGCTTTGGCATCAACCTGTACTGGCGGGTTCGCTACGCGCTGCAGAACACCGGCGGCGCCGGCGCGTTCGGCAAGCAGAACGTGGCGGTCATCGTGACGGCCGTGGTGTACGGCGTGGTGGCGCTGGTCGCCGTGCTGGTCGCCGCCAGGTGGTTGCTGCGCAGCACCAGGGCCGGCCGGCTGGCCACGGTCGCGCTCGGCGCGTCGACGCTGGTCGCCGGGATCCTGGTGTGGATCCTGCCCCTGGGGCGGGACGTCGACGCGTTCCACGGCATCGCGCAGAACACGTCCACCGCCGGGGTGGGCTTCGAGGGCTATTTGGCGTGGGCGGCGGCCGCCGCGATGTTCGCTCCGCAAACCCTGTTCGGTCACCGCAACACGACCGGGGCCGAGGAGAGTGCGTGGCGGGTCGCGGCCCGAAATGGCTTGCTGCTCATCGCCGTATGGGGCTTGGGCTCGATGCTGATGCGGTTGACCGACCTGTTCGTGTCCGTGAGCCTGAATTACCCCTTCTCCCGGTACGACAGCATGGTGCTGGCCGCATTCGATCTGGCTACCGCGGTCCTGGCGATCTGGCTGCGCATCAACCTGCGCGACGCCGCCCGCTCGGCGCGACTCATCTCGTCGCTGTGCGGGCTGGTCGCCACGCTCAGCGTGGCCCGCGTCGTCGTGGGCGTGGTGCTGGCGCCGCGGTTCGCGGATTCACCCAATTCCCCCGCGCAACACCCGGTGTACGGCAACAACCTCGCCCAGCAGATCACCAGCACGTTCGATGTGACGCTGTGCGGCCTCGCTTTGTGCATCCTGGGGGCCGCCATCGTCACCGGGCAGCTGCGCGGCCGGCGCGCGCGCCGGCGCCGCGCCGTCCCCAAGCCCGCCGGGCAGGCGAGCGGCGCTCCGGCCGCGCCGAGGGCGCGGGTCCCGGTGGGCCACGCCGCCCCGCCGTCGGCCGCGCCCACCACCCGGATCTCCACCGGCCCGCGGCTGTTCCGCGGCGACGACTCCGCGACCCGACAGATTCCCGTCCAGAAACCGAAGATCTACCGGCCGCCGCAGGCGTAGGACGCTCAGCGCAGCGGGGCGAATGCGAACTCGCGCAGGCCATCGGCCGGGTCGATCGCCGCGCGGAAGCCGAGCACCTCGGCCGCCCGGGACGGATCGGCGACGATGTGGCGCACGTCGCCGCTGCGGTACTGGCCGGTGATCACGGGCGAGAGTGCACCGCCGCGCGCGTCGCACAGGGCGCCGGCCACCTCCAGGATGGAGACGGGCCGCCCCGAACAGACGTTGACCGCGGTGAATCCGTCGATCTCCTGGGTGGCCGCGAGGTTGGCCGCAGCCACGTCGTCGACGTGGACGAAGTCCCGCATCTGGCCGCCGTCCTCGAAAACCCTTGGGGGCTCGCCCCTTTCGAGCGACGATCGGAAGATGGCCGCCACCCCGGAATAAGGGGTGTCGCGCGGCATCCCGGGGCCGTAGACGTTGTGGTAACGCAACGCCACCACCGAACCGCCTGTCGCCTCCGACCACGCCAGCGCGTAGTGCTCCTGCGCGGTCTTGCTGGCGGCGTACAGGCTGCGCGGCCGCAGCGCGGCGTCCTCGTCGACGAGGCGCCACTGCAGTTCCTCGCCCCCGATCGGGCAGCGGTGTTCGAAGCTTCCGGCGTCGAGGTCCGCGCGCCGCCGCGGCAACGGGTCGACGTGGCCGTGCTGCCCGCAGTGGTAACGGCCCTGGCCATACACCACCATCGACGACGCCAGCACCAGGCGCCGCACCCCGGCGGCGAACATCTGCGCCAGCAGGACCGTGGTGGCGAAATCGTTGTGGCCCCCGTAAGCGGGGGCGTCGGCGGCGTCCACGCCCGCACCGACCATCGCCGCCTGATGGCAGACCAGGTCCACCCCGTCCAGCAGGGGCGCCAGCGCGTCGGCGTCGCGGACGTCGACGCGGTGACATCCCTGCGGCAGCACGGGATTCGGGCCGTGCGCCGCCGGCAGCAGCACGTCGACGCCGACCACGTCGTGTCCCGCCGCCCGCAGCGCCGCGTCCACCCGCGAACCGATGAAACCGGCGGCCCCCGTTAGCAATACCCTCATGGCAGCTCGAGGGGCAGCGTGACGCCGGTGTGCGGCAGGCAGTGCGTGCAGTTGCGTTCGTCGGCGACCCGGCCAATCGCCTCGCGAACCAACTCCTTGAACGGCCCGATGTTCTTCTCGAATTCGGCGAACACCTGGACGGTCGTCACGCCCTCGCCGACCGCGACACCGGCGTCCAGGTCGGTGACCAAAGCGATTGCCGCATAGCACATTTCAAGTTCCCGGGCGAGCACCGCCTCCGGGTAGCCGGTCATGTTGACGAGAGCGAACCCGGCGGATGCGAACCACTGGCTTTCCGCACGCGTGGAGAACCGCGGCCCCTGGATCACCACCATGGTGCCGCCGTCGACGACATTGGGCAGGGCGGTGACCGCGGCGCGCAGTGTGGGGCAGTACGGGTCGGCGAAGTCGACATGGATGCCGCCGGAGTCGAAGTAGGTGTCGGGGCGGCCGCTGGTGCGATCCACCAGCTGATCGGGCACCACCACCGCGCCCGGCCCCGCGTTGAGGTTCAGGCTGCCGACGGCGCACGGACCGAAGACCCGGCGCACGCCGAGCTTGCGCAGCGCCCACATGTTGGCCCGATACGGCACGGTGTGCGCCGAGAACTGATGCGTGGTCCCGTGCCGGGGCAGGAACGCGACCTCGTGTCCCCCGACGGCGCCGATCGTCACCGGGGCGCTGGGCGGGCCGTACGGGGTGTCGACGTCGACGGCGCGGGTGTCGGACTCGAAGAAGGTGTAAAAGCCGCTGCCGCCGATGACTCCGAGCATCCGCCCATTGTGGTGCATGGCCGCACGCCGATCGCGGGTGCGGGGGCGCGCGGGGCCCCTGGCAGGATGCGTGCGTGGCCAACTTCGGGCAGTGGATCTCGGGTGCGCGGCCGCGGACGCTCCCCAACGCGGTGGCGCCGGTGGTCGCGGGCACCGGCGCGGCGGCGTGGCTGGGATCCGCGGTGTGGTGGAAGGCGCTGCTGGCGCTGGCCGTCGCGGTGGCGCTGACCGTCGGCGTCAACTACGCCAACGACTACTCCGACGGCATTCGAGGCACCGACGACGACCGGGCCGGCCCGGTGCGCCTGGTGGGCTCGCGGCTGGCCTCGCCCCGCTCGGTGCTCGCCGCCGCGGTGGCGAGCCTGGCGATCGGGGCGGCGGCCGGCCTGGCACTCGCGCTCGTCAGCGCGCCGTGGCTGATCGCCGTGGGAGCGGTGTGCATTGCCGGCGCGTGGCTGTACACGGGCGGCTCGAAACCCTACGGCTATGCCGGTTTCGGTGAGGTCGCGGTGTTCGTCTTCTTCGGCCTGGTGGCCGTGCTCGGCACCGAGTACACCCAGTCGCTGCGGGTGGACTGGGTGGGGGCGGCGCTCGCGGTGTCGATCGGCGCGCTGTCGTCGTCGGTGCTGGTGGCCAACAACCTGCGCGACATTCCGACCGACGCGCAGTCGGGGAAGATCACCCTGGCGGTGCGCCTGGGCGACGGCCGCACCCGCGTCCTGTACCAGGGGCTGCTGGCGACCGCCGGGGTATTGACTCTGGTGCTGATGGCCGCGACGCCGTGGTGCGCCGTGGGATTCGCTGCCACGCCGCTGGCGCTGCGCGCGGCGGGTCCGGTCCGGTCGGGACGCGGCGGCCGGGAGTTGATTCCCGTGCTGCGGGACACCGGGCTGGCCATGGTCGTCTGGGCGATCGCGGTCGCCGCGGCCCTGGCGCTGGCCCGCTGATCGGGCGTGCGCCCACGGCGTTGACCGTGCGGTGGGGGCGGGGTTCGTCGGCGTGTCGCCGCCGTACATGCACACTCGAGTGCGACAACGCGGCCGGATCCGATAACAATGAGGGACCGGACCGATGACGGTTCACAGCGAGCAGATCGGGGACAGCAGTGAAGCAGATCGCCGCGACCAGTGGACCGAAGAACATCGGCATGCTCAGCGTCGGGGCGTACCGCCCCGAACGGGTGGTCACCAACGACGAGATCTGCGAGAACATCGAGTCCTCCGATGAATGGATCTACTCCCGCACCGGAATCAAAACCCGCCGCTTCGCCGCCCGCGACGAATCCGCCGCGTCGATGGCGACCGAGGCCGGGCGGCAGGCGATCGCGAACGCCGGGCTGGTGCCGTCGGACATCGACTGCGTGATCGTCGCGACCAGCACGCATTTCCTGCAGACCCCGGCGTGCGCCCCGGCCGTCGCCGCGGCGCTGGGCGCCACCGGCGTGCCCGCGTTCGACGTCTCGGCGGGGTGCGCGGGCTTCGGCTACGCGCTCGGCGTCGCGGCCGACATGATCCGCGGCGGGACCGCCGCCAAGGTGCTGGTCCTCGGTTCGGAGAAGCTGTCCCCCACCGTGGACATGCAGGACCGCACCAACTGCTTCATCTTCGCCGACGGCGCGGCCGGGGTGGTGGTCGGCGAGACGCCCGAGCAGGGCATCGGGCCGACCGTCTGGGGCAGTGACGGCGAGCAGGCCCTGGCGATCCGCCAAGACATCGACTGGATCGACTACATGGACAGCCCGACGGGCCCGCGCCCCTTCCTGCGGCTCGAGGGCAGCGCGGTGTTCCGGTGGGCGGCATTCGAGATGGGCAAGGTCGGCCGGCAGGCGATGGACGCGGCGGGCGTCAGGCCCGACGAGATCGACGTGTTCGTGCCGCACCAGGCCAACAGCCGCATCAACGAGGTCCTGGCCAAGAGCCTCGAGTTGCGGCCGGACGCCGTCGTCGCCAACGACATCGAGCACACCGGCAACACGTCGGCGGCGTCCATCCCCCTGGCGATGGCCGAACTGCTGGCGACCGGGGCGGCCAAGCCGGGCGATCTCGCCCTGTTGATCGGTTACGGCGCGGGCCTCAGTTACGCCGCGCAGGTCGTCCGGATGCCCAACCTCTGACCGGCCTCACGCGTCGTCGGTCGGCGCCTCGCCCTGCAACCGCGCCCGCAGTTGTTCCCGTTCCCGGCGCCTGCGCTCGCCGGCGATCGCCAGCGACGCGGTAGCGCGCCGGCGCAGCGGGCCGAACAGCCAGATGCCCAGGGGCATGGCGATGATGAGGGCGAACAGCGCGGCGACCGCGATCGGAAACTGGCTGACACCCATCAGGCGGGCCACCCCGTAGATTGCGGCGGCAAGCGCCACCGCCAGCAGCAGCCGCGCCCCCGCGTAGAGGAGAACGTCGACGACCGCCCGAGAGCCGGCGCCGTGCTGCCCGCCTTCGTCCACGCGGTCCCCGCTGCTGTTGTCGCTGACTCCTTCTGACACAGGGGAAAGCCTACGGCCCGGGTATATTCGTCAACGGAGGTGTTGAGTGCTCTACCTGCTGCTCGTCCTGATGTTGGGGACCCTGATCTACGTTGGCTGGCGGACGGCTCGGTCACAAACCAACCGGGCGAAGACGCGCGTTATCGGGCCTGACGACGATCCAGACTTCTTACGGCGGTTAGGGCACGGGGACAACAACCCCCGCTAAGGCTCGCTCTACGCGACTCCGGGATTGCGCTGATCGCCCGGGAATCCGTCGGCGACGATGGCCGCCAGCTCGGTGAGCGCCTCGCGGGTGGACCGCTTGAGCCGGTCCAACTCGATTTCGGCGCCCTCCTCGAGGTGCGGGTCGAACGGCACGATCTGGACCGCACGGCAGCGCCGGGAGAAGTGGTCGACCACCTTGTTCATGTCGACCTTGCCCGTCCGCGACCGCACGCCGTTGATGACCGCGACCGAGTTGCGGACCATCTCCTCGTGGCCGTGCGCGTCCAACCAGTCCAGCGTCGCCGAAGCGCTGCGGGCCCCGTCGATGGATCCCGAGCTGACCACGACGAGAACGTCGGCCTTCTCCAGCACCGAGGACATCACCGAATGCAGCAGTCCCGGGCCGCAGTCGGTGAGCACCAGGCCGTAGAACCGCTCCAGCACGTCCAGCACCCGGGTGTAGTCGTCGGCGCCGAACGCCTCCGAGATGGCCGGGTCGGTCTCCGACGCCAGCACCTCCAGCCCGCTCGGGCCTTTCGAGGTGTAGCGGCGGACGTCGCTGTAGCGCTCGATGCTGCCGGCGTCGTGCAGCAGCTGGCGCACCGTCGCCGCGGTCTCCAGCGGGATCTTCTGGCTCAGGGTGCCGCGGTCCGGGTTCGCGTCGACCGCGACGACCCGGTCGCCGCGGATGGAGGCGAAGGTGGCGCCCATGGTCGCGGCGATGGTCGTCTTGCCGACGCCGCCCTTGAGCGACACCAACGCGATGCGGTAGCACCCGCGCAACGGGCGGTTCACCTGCGCCACCAAGTTGTTGTAGCGCGCGGCCCGGGGGCCCTCCCCGAGGTTGATCAGGTGGCCGGACAGCTCGTAGAGCAGCCGGCGCCAGCCCTCCGACGGCGGCGGCTTGACGGGCCGCAGCAGCATGCCGGTGGACAGCTCCGGGTAGGGCGTGTGCGGCAACGACTCCGGGCGCGGCGGGGCTTGCGGGGCCGGCGCGTCGACCGGGCCCGTGTAGTAGGCGCCGTAAGCGGTCGGGTCAACCCGCGGGATGCCGGTCACCGGCGTGGCGTCCCACGGCGGCATCCCCGCGGGCCTGGGCGTGGTGGGTGGTGCCGCCTCGCGCCGCTCCGGGCCGGGAACCCGCCGCTCGGTGCGGAACCCGGCGAAGGCGCGCGTCGGCGCTTCGCCGCCGTCGGCAAGAGACTGGTCGCCGTTTTCCGCCGATTGCGAGGCGGACGGCTCCTGCGGAGGCAATTGCGTCGTCGGCTGATCGGGCGTCCCGACGCCCGTCGTTGGATGGTCGGACACGTGCACTCCCCCTTGTTGTGTTACTTGGGTCGGTTGCTGCGGTCACCCCACGCCCGCATACGAATGCAGGCCCACAGTCACCAGGTTAACGAAGAACAGATTGAAGACCATGGCCACGAACCCGGCGACGTTGATCCATGCCGCCTTCCTGTCCCGCCAGCCCGCCGTCGACCTGGCGTGCAGGTACGCGGCGTAAATCACCCACGCGACGAAGGACACCGTCTCCTTGGGGTCCCAGCCCCAATACCGGCCCCAGGCCTCCTCCGCCCAGATCGCCCCGAAGATGACCCCGAAGCCGAACACCGGGAAGGCGAAGATCGTGGTCCGGTAGGCGACGCGGTCCAGGGTCTGAGCGTCGGGAAACCGTCGCACCATCCGGGCCAGGGCGCCCGGCGTCTCGGGGTCGCTCAGCCGCGACGTGCGCAGCAAGAACAAGATGCTGGCGATGCCGGCGACCATGAACACACCGGAGCCCAAACTGACCACCGACACGTGGATGGGCAGCCAATAGGACTGCAGCGCGGGCATCACCGGCGCCGCGTTGGTGTAGAGCCAGCGGCCGGACACCGTGAGCAGGATCAGCACCGGCACCAGCAGGAAAACCCACAGCGGGCGGTACTGCGGGCGGCGCAGGACGATGGCCCCGGCGAGCAGGCCGCACATGCAGGTCAGGTTGATGAACTCGTACATGTTGCCCCACGGCACCCGCAGGGTGGCCAGGCCGCGCAGCACGATGCAGGCGAGCAGCAGCCCGATGCCGAGGTAGACGACGGCCAGCCCGGCCCGCCCCACCCGTTCGTCCAACGGCCGGCCGGACGCCTCCTCCACGATGCCGGGGGTGAAGCTATCGGAGGACACCGCACCGGCCAAAACCCGCTCGCGCCGGTCGACGCGGCGGCCGCCGGCATACGCCAGCTCGAAGGCCAACAGCAACAGCGCGATGACGAGCGCCACCACGGCGGACGTGAACGCCCAGTCGGAGTACCGCGCCAAGCCGATGTTGACGTGCACCGTGTTCATTTGACGTCCACCTGAGAACTCCTTTTGGACGCGGGGGGCCTGAGTGACTGCGCGGCGCCGGGCTCACCCAGGCCGTTGAGCACCCGCTCGGTCAACCGCTCGAACTCGTCGCCCCATCCGGAGTTGTCGGTGCGCGCCAGCCCGCCCAGTTCGACGTTCACCGTACCGGCCCCCGGGGTGAGCCTCACCCACACCCGGCGCCTGCGCACCAGCAGCGATACCACCAGGCCCGCCATCATCGTGATGGCGAAGACCAGCACCCAGGCCTGCCCGGGGTCGTGGGATACCTGCAGGTTGACGAACGGCACCGCGCCGTCGAAGCGGACGACCGTGCCGGCCGCCGGACCTTGGTCGATCCGCACCTCCTGCCCGGCGCGCAGGTTGACGCGCTTTTCCCTGGTGAGCCGGCCCTGCTGGATCAGCCGCGGATCGAGCGTGAACAGCGATTGGGGCCGCCCGGTGTCCAGCCCGGTATCGCCGCGGTAGATGTCGACGGCCACCGCGGGGGCGTTCAGCGCCGGGAAGCGCGACGACAAGAGCGCGCCGTCGAGCTGTTCGGTCGGCGCCAGCAGACCCTGGATCGCGATCTCGTGCTGTCGGCGATCGGCGGCGTTGGGATAGCTGCCCGCGGGCGGGTCGATGCGCACCACCCCGGACGAGAGCAGCGTCTGCGGGTTGTCGGGCCGCCATTGCACGGTCGACGTGCGGGTCTGCCCGTTCGGGAAGGTCACGGTGAAGGTGGGCGCGTAGCCGTGGCCCTGCAGGTACACCCGGTCGCCGCCGACCCGCAGCGGATGGTTGACCTCCAACAGGTAGTGCCGCCAGCTGTTGGCAGCAAGATCGTGTCCGGCCTGGTAGTCGATGTCGGCGGCGAACGAGGTGGCCTGCCCGGACGGCAGGTAGTGCGCCTGGAAGTCGTTGACGCGAATGCAGATCGGGTTGAGCGACGTGCCGTCGACGGTGTTGCCGGCGCGGAACGAATCGAACGCGGCCGGCGAGGCCGAGCAGAAGCCCGGGCCGGAGTCGGCGATCACGATGACGTTGCCCTCGTACCCGAACAGCTTGCCGACGGCCACCGCGACCAGCAGGCCCAGCAACGAGAAGTGGAAGGCGATGTTGCCGAACTCGCGCAGGTAGCCCTTCTCGGCGGACACCTCGACGGCTTCGCCTTCATGCCGGATGGCCGCGCGCCAGCCGCGCAGCCGGCCGGTGATCTCGTTCGCCAGGGCGTTCAGCTGGTCGGCGTCGGCTTCGATCTCGGCGCTGGCGTGCTTGGGCAGCCGGGCCAGGTTGCGCGGGGCGGCCACCGGGGTGGCGCGCAGGCTGCGGGCGTGCTCGATCATCCGCGGGGTCAGGCAGCCGACCAGCGAGACGAACAGCAGGACGTAGATGGCGGTGAACCAGAAGCTGGAGAAGACGTTGAAGGCCTGCAGCCGATCCAGCCACGGCCCGATGACGGGGTGGGCCTTCAGGTAGTCGTCGACCTTGCCGGCGTTGAGGCTGCGCTGCGGCAGCAGCGCCCCGGGGATCGCTCCCAGCGCGAGCAGGAACAGCAGCACCAGCGCGGTGCCCATCGACGTCAGCGCGCGCCAGGTGTTGCGGGACCAAGCGAGAAGTTGCCTCATATCGGCAGCCTCACGTCGGACACGAAGGCGTCGCGCAGCCAGGAGACGAAGTCGTTCCACGCCCCGCTGACCAGCAGCGCGCCGACCGCGATGAGCAGCGC
The DNA here is from genome assembly GCF_001672665.1 of Mycobacterium sp. E2238. NCBI lineage: Bacteria > Bacillati > Actinomycetota > Actinomycetes > Mycobacteriales > Mycobacteriaceae > Mycobacterium > Mycobacterium sp. E2238. The sequence goes on from NZ_LZKF01000239.1 coordinate 18,667, forward strand.
GCCCCCGAAGATCTGGATGGCCCGGGTGTGGCGGCGCAGCCAGCCCAGCGCCCCCACCGCGCCGGCCGAGCCGAAGGCCAGCAGCACGAACGGGATGCCCAGCCCCAGGCAGTACGCGATCACCAGCACGATCCCGCGGGCCACGCTCGCGCCGTCGGTGGCCGAGGCCACGGTGATCACGCCGGCCAGCGTCGGGCCCAGGCACGGCGTCCAGCCAAGCGCGAACACCGCACCCAGCAGCGGGGCCCCGGCGACCGTCGTCAGCTGTCGCGGGCTGAATCGGGCCTGGCGTTGCAGGGCCGGGATGAGGCCGACGAACACCAGACCCATCACGATCGTCAGCACGCCACCGACCCGCTGGAGCAGCAGCTGGTTGGTGATCAGCGCCGTCGTCATGCCGAGGACGGCGACGGTTCCCAGCACGAACACCGTGGTGAACCCGGCGACGAACAGCGCCGCCGAACCCGCGACCCGCCACCGCGCCGACGGTGGGGCCTTGATGGCGCCGGGCGGTGGCTGCTCGTCGACGCCCACGACGGCGGCCAGGTAGGACAGGTAGCCGGGTACCAGCGGCACCACGCAGGGCGAGGCGAACGACACCAGCCCCGCCAGCAGGCACGCGCCGAGGGCCACCAGGAGCGGTCCGGCGGCGGCGATCTGGGTGAACCCGCTCATTCTTGGGCCACCTTCTGCACCACGGGCTGCAGGTCGGCCGCCAGGAGTTCGCGCAGGAACACCGCCGCGACCCGGTGCTGACGGTCCAGGACGAGCGTGGACGGGATCACGGTGGTCGGGTACTTGCCGCCGAACGCGATCAGCGTGCGCATCGCCGGGTCGTAGATGGAGGGGAACGTCACGTGTCGGTCGTTGACGAAGTCCAGCGCCGCCTGCCGGTTGCTGTCGCGCACGTCGATGCCGAGAAACGACACCCCCTTGTCGCGGGTGACGTCGTACACCTGCTGGAGTTGGCTGACCTCGGCCCGGCATGGGCCACACCACTGTCCCCAGATGTTGATGACGACGACGCGGCCGGCGAAGATCGGATCGTCCAGCGACAACGGGTGCGCGGGGTCCGCCAGGTCCGGCCCGGACAGCGGACCGGGGTGGCCGCGGCTGGACGGCGGGTTGTAGTAGATGTCGGTCTTTCCGCCGGGCGAGACGAATTCGAACGTGCCGCCCTGCGCTACCGCGTCACGACCGGAAGAACAGCCGGCGACCAGGGCCGTCAGTACGACCCCAGCCATCGCCAGTCGCCACATGCTCAGCGCGCCGGCTCCTGGTACTCGACGTCGACCAGCCGGTCGCCCTCGTACACCAGGGTGGTGATCGAGCACAGCCCGCACTCGCGGCGCCGCGGGTCGTGCCACAGCCGCCGGCCGGTGAGGTGCAGCCGCAGCGTCCACACCGGCAGCTGATGGCTGACGCACACGACCTCGCTGCCGGCTGCGCGGGCGCGGGCCTTGTCCACCGCGGTCGTCATCCGCGCCGCGATCTCGGCGTACGGCTCGCCCCACGACGGGGTGAACGGGTTGCGCAGGTGCCACCAGACCCGCGGGTCGCGCCAGGCGCCGTCGCCGGGGCCGACGCGCCGGCCCTCGAAGAAGTTCGCCGATTCGATGAGGTCATGGTCGGTGTCCACGGCCACGTCGTGCTTGGCGGCGATGGGCGCGGCGGTTTCCTGGGCCCGCTGCAGTGGGGAGGCGACGACCGCGACGATGTCGCGCCCGGACAGCGCGTCGGCGACCGCGGCCGCCTGCTCGCGGCCCCGGTCGGACAGGTGGAATCCGGGCAGCCGGCCGTAGAGGACGCCGCTGGGATTGTGCACCTCGCCGTGGCGCACGACGTGGACGCGGGTTTGCTCGGCCATCAGGGCTTGTCCTCCTGGGCGGCCGCGCGGGCGGCGTTGGGCAGGGCTTCGGCGATCCGGTCGAACGCCGCGTCGTCCAGCGCCGCCGAGACGAACCATGCCTCGAAAGCGCTGCAGGGCGGGTAGACGCCCGCGTTCAGCAGGGCGTGAAAGAACGGCGGATAACGCCACGTCTGGCTGGCCCGCGCGGACGCGAAGTCGGTCACCGGCGCATCGCCGAAGAACACGCTGAGCATGTTGCCTGCACGCGAAAGTTGGTGCGGCACAGCGGCGCTCGTCAACGCCTCGGACAGCATGCCGGCTAGCCGGTCGGCGTTGGCGTCCAGCGCGGCGTAGACCGCGGCGTCGGCGGCGCGCAGCGTCGCCAGGCCGGCGGCCACCGCCACCGGGTTGCCCGAGAGCGTGCCGGCCTGATACACCGGCCCCAGCGGCGCGAGCCGCTCCATCACCTCGGCGCGCCCACCGAACGCGGCCGCCGGCAGTCCGCCGCTCATCACCTTGCCGAAGGTGAACAGGTCGGCCGCGACGGGATCGATTCCGTACCAACCACTTCGGCTGACCCGGAAGCCGGTCATCACCTCGTCGACGATGAGCAGCGCGCCATGTTCGGCGGTGATGGCGCGCAGCCCGGCGTTGTAGCCGGCCGCGGGTGGGACGACGCCCATATTGCCCGGGCTGGCTTCGGTGATCACCGCGGCGATCTGGTCACCGAACTCGGCGAAGGCCTGCCGCACGGCGTCGATGTCGTTGTAGGGCAACACAATCGTGTCGGCGGCTGCCGCGCCGGTGACCCCGGGCGAGGACGGCAGACCCAGCGTCGCCACCCCGGAGCCCGCGTCGGCGAGCAGGGCGTCGGCGTGGCCGTGATAGCAGCCGGAGAACTTGACGATCTTGGGCCTGCCGGTGAACCCGCGGGCCAGCCGGATCGCGCTCATCGTCGCCTCGGTCCCGGAGTTGACCAGCCGTATCCGTTCGACCGGTGCCACCCGCCCGATGATCTCGGCGG
>NZ_LZKF01000240.1:0-13762 GCF_001672665.1 Mycobacterium sp. E2238
CTGAGCCGCAGGACAGCCTGCTCTACGCCAGGATTCTGCGCTGAGCAGACTGTGCGTCCAGGGCGGGGTCACCGGCGGGCCAGCCGCCCCTCCAACACGAAACCGGCACGCTCGAGCAGCCGCGCCGAACGCTCGTTCTCCACATTGCAGGTGGCCCACACCCGATACACCGCCCGGTCGCTGTCGAGCGCGGTCAACAGCATGTCGATCACCTCGGCCATCACGCCCTTGCCCCACCACCGTCGGCCCAGGCAATACCCGATCTCGACCGAGTGCGGCACCGGGCGCCGGCAGCTGGCCAGCCCGACGACCTCACCGCTGTGCCGCAACTCGATCGCCCAGGTCCGGTCGTCGGCCGTTGCGTTGAGCTTCTCGGTGATCACCCGCCGCGTCGCCGCCACGTCGGGATGCGGGGCCCACATCAGGTACTTGGTGACCTCGGGGTCGCGGGCCACCCGCTGGAACAGTGCCCCGGCGTCGTCGAGCACGGGCCGGCGCAGCACCAGCCGGGGCCCGGTGATGCGGTCGGGTGGGTAATCGGCCACGGGGCTAGAGGCCGAGCGCTTGATAGGTGCGGCGGACGAATTTCGGCTGCACCGATTGCAGCTTGGCCAGCGAGGTGTTACCGGCTACCGCGGCCGCCACGTCCGCGGACATGTCGGGCAAATTCTGGACGAGATAGATCAGGACCAGATCGGCGCTCGGGTCGGCCTGCCACCACGTCCCGTAGGCGCCCGGCCAGCTGAATGTCCCGAGCCCGCCGGGGCCGAACAGCGGCGCGCTCTTGGTGGGGTCGGTCACCACCGACAGATTCAGGCCGAAGCCGCGGCCCACCCAATACGGCGCCCCGAGAAAGTTGTGCCGCTTATGTTCGTCGGTGAGCCGGTCGGTGCGCATCAGGCGGGCGGATTCGGGTGACAACACCCGCACGCCGTCGATCGTCCCGCCGCCGAGCAGCATCCGCACGAACCGCAGGTAGTCGTCGGCGGTCGACCACAGGCCGCCACCCGCGTTGGGGAACGACGGCGGCGTGATGTGCGGCGGACCCATCACGTCGTGGTGCAGCTGGCCCTGCCCGTCGAGCCGGTACATGGTCGCGGCGCGGCGGCGCGCCTCGGGGGACACGAAGAACCCGGTGTCGGGCATGCCCACCGGGCCAAGCACCCGTTCGTCGAGAACCTGGTGGAACGGCTTGCCCTCGATGCGTGCCGCGATGACGCCCAGCAGGTCGATGGAGTGGCTGTAGGTAAGTCGGTCGCCCGGCTGATGCACCAGCGGCAGCTTGGCCAGCTCGGCCAGCCAGGCGTCCGGGCCGTTGTTGAACGGCAGCCGCACGTAGGCCTTGGCGATCGGCCCGGACACCGAGAATCCGTACGCCATGCCGCTGGTGTGGGTGAGCAGATCCTCGATGAGGATGGCGCGCTGCGCCGGATGCGTCCGGTCCAGGGGGCCGTGCGGGTCGTCGAGGACCCGCACGTCGGCGAGCTCGGGCGCCCAGCGCACGATCGGGTCTTTCAGTGTCAGCTTGCCCTCGTCGACCAGGCTCATCACCGCCGCGACGGTGACCGGCTTGGTCATCGACGCGATCCGGAACAGCGTGTCGCGCTGCATCGGTAGGTCCGCGTCCACATCGCGGTAGCCGATTTCGTTGACCTGCAGCACTTCTCCGCGCTGCCACACCAGCGTCAGCGCACCGGCGAGCATGCCCGCGTCGCACACTTCGCGGACGGAGGCCGCATTGGCGTCGAGATTCACCCGAATCAGGTTAGCGTCGGGCCCGGGGGAGCCGCGGCCAAGGCTTCATCCACGGTGGGGTAGAGGTCGATGAACTCGTCGAGGCCCACGATGCGCAGCGGCCGGCTGGTTGCCGAGCCGTCGGCCGCCACCCGCAGTGACGTCGGGCTGTTCTCGGTCAGGCGATGCACCTCGACCAGCACGGTGATGCCGGCGGAGGACAGGAAATCGACCTCGGTGAGGTCGATGACGAGCACCGCGGGGGTGTCGGTGAGGGCAATGTCGATGTGCGTGGCGAGCGAGGGCGCGGTGATGATGTCCACCACACCACTGACCTGCAGCACCACCGCGTCACCTGCATCGCGGCGGCTGACCCAGAACTCCTCGCTCCTCACCATCCGAACGTACTGTCTTCTCCGCAACGGCCGATCACCCGGGCCGACTCTTGGCCGGGCGGGTTCGGTCAGCGCCGCTGCGCGCGGACGTACCAGAACGCCATTTCGACCTGCGCGCCCTCGACCTCGCGGCGCATCGTGGCGGGTTCCAGCGACGCGATGTCCCAGCCCGCGCCGCCGAGGACGTCGCGCAGGGTGGACTCCGAGACCGCGGGCCGGGGCCACCGCTCGTCGGGGGCGTTGGCGTCGGAGAAGCAGCTGATCAGCAGCGTGGCGCCCGGCCTGGTCGCCCGGTGCGCCGCGGCCGCATAGTGGCGCTTGCCGTCGTCGTCGAGGCAGTGGAACATCCCGCTGTCGACAACGGTGTCGAACGCCTCGGTGTAGCCCTCCAGCTTGGTGGAGTCAGCCACCGCGAACGTCACGTCGACCCCGGCGTCATGGGCCCGGCGCTGGGCGGTCACCAGCGCGGTGGGCGAGATGTCCAGCCCGGTGACCCGGAACCCGTTCTGCGCCAGGTAGATGGCGTTGTCGCCGAGCCCGCAGCCGATGTCCAGGACGTCACCGTGAACCCAGCCGCCGCCGTGCCAGGCGATGACGTTGTCCTTGGGCGCCTTGGTATCCCACGGGGGTGTGGCCATCGGCGGGATGCCCTCGCCGGGGCTCTCGCCGCGGTAGAGCGCGTCGAAGTCCATTTGCTGCAGTCTGGAGAAGCCCGAGCCGGTCATTTTCGCCAGGGTAGCGCGGCATCGTGTCCCCAGTGTGGCGGCCAAAATTTCATCCCGGTTTCGGTTGGGCAAAGGTACTGCAGCGTGCCCGCGATGCGCGGGCCGATATCGCCTGCTTGGTTTTAGTGTTGGCCGCATGGCCGAACTGAAGTATCGCGTGAAGCGCTGGCGCACAGCGCTTCACGCATCCGTGTCGGCAGTGCTGGTTGCCGCCCTCGGGCTCGCCATCTCCCCGGCGGCTCACGCGGCTGCGGCCTCGGCGACGTTGTCGGTGGAACATGCGTGGCAGACCGGTTTCATCGCCAACTTCACCGTCACCAACTTGAGCACGGCGCCGCTCACCGACTGGCGGCTTGACTTCGACATGCCGGCGGGACAGTCCGTCGTGCACACGTGGAACAGCAACGTCACCCAGTCGGGCACCCACTTCGTCCTGACCCCCGCGAACTGGAATCGCAGCATCGCACCGGGTGGCTCAGCCACCGGTGGGCTGCGAGGCGTGGTGATCGGTTCCTTCACGCCGCCGTCGAACTGTCTGCTCAACGGGCAAGTTCCCTGCACCTAGCGGCGGCTGCGCACCGAGACTCGCGGTAGGGCGCGCGTCGAAGCCCTCCGCCGCGGTGGGCGAAGCCCGAGCCCAGCGGGACACCTGGGACCGGTGGGGCTGGGCGGGCCTTCCTCGACGGCGCCACCCGTGCCTCACACCGGCGCGCTCGCGAAGAAGTGCTACGCTGCCGGGCAGTCGACATCCTTTAACGATCCGTCCGGCGAGGCGGAGAAGGAGGTCAAGTCTCGTATGGGTGCTTTGGGTGAGAGCGGCGTGGGCCGCGAATCCCGGGAATTGATGTCGGCGGCCGACGTGGGTCGCACCATTTCCCGTATCGCACACCAGATCATCGAAAAGACCGCTCTGGATGGTCCCGACGCGCCGCGGGTGGTGCTGTTGGGAATTCCGACCCGCGGCGTGATCCTGGCCAAGCGCCTGGCCGCCAACATCGCCGAGTACAGCGGTGTGCAGGTAGGTAACGGCGGCCTCGACATCACCCTCTACCGCGACGATCTGATGCAGAAGCCGCCGCGGCCGCTCGAGGCCACCTCGATCCCGGCCGGCGGCATCGACGACGCCCTGGTGATCCTCATCGACGACGTGCTGTACTCCGGGCGCTCGGTGCGCTCAGCGCTGGACGCGCTGCGTGACGTCGGCCGGCCGCGGGTGGTGCAACTCGCGGTGCTGGTCGACCGCGGCCATCGCGAGCTGCCGCTGCGCGCGGACTACGTCGGCAAGAACGTCCCCACCTCGCGCAGCGAGAGCGTGCACGTGCTGCTGGCCGAGCAGGACGGTCGCGACGGGGTGGTGATCTCGCGATGACGCGTCACCTGCTGGCGGCCGGCGACCTGAGCCGCGACGAGGCCACCGCCATCCTCGACGACGCGGACCGGTTCGCCGAGGCGCTGGTGGGCCGCGAGATCAAGAAGCTGCCGACGCTGCGCGGGCGCACCGTGATCACGATGTTCTACGAGAACTCCACCCGCACCCGGGTGTCGTTCGAGGTGGCCGGCAAGTGGATGAGCGCCGACGTGATCAACGTCAGCGCTGCCGGATCGTCGGTGGGCAAGGGGGAGTCGCTGCGCGACACCGCATTGACGCTGCGGGCGGCCGGCGCCGACGCGCTGATCATCCGCCACCCGGCGTCCGGCGCGGCACACCTGCTGGCCGAGTGGACGGGCAGCGCGAACGAAGGCCCCTCGGTGATCAACGCCGGGGACGGCACCCACGAGCACCCGACGCAGGCGCTGCTCGACGCGCTCACCATCCGCCAGCGCCTCGGCGGCATCGAGGGCCGGCGCATCGTGATCGTCGGCGACATCCTGCACAGCCGGGTCGCCCGCTCCAACGTCATGCTGCTGAACACCCTGGGCGCCGAGGTGGTGCTGGTGGCGCCGCCGACGCTGTTGCCGGTAGGGGTCGACGGCTGGCCGGTCACCGTGGCAGGCGACTTCGACGCCGAATTGCCCGCCGCCGACGCCGTGCTGATGCTGCGGGTGCAGGCCGAGCGGATGAACGGCGGCTTCTTCCCGTCCGTGCGCGAATACTCCTCCCGCTACGGGCTTTCCGACCGCCGCCAGGCCATGCTGCCCGGCCACGCCGTGGTGCTGCATCCGGGGCCGATGCTGCGGGGCATGGAGATCGCGTCGTCGGTGGCCGACTCGTCGCAATCGGCCGTCCTGCAGCAGGTTTCCAATGGCGTGCACGTGCGGATGGCGGTGCTGTTCCATGTGCTGGTGGGCGCGGAATCCGCCGGAGAAGAGGGCGTGGCATGAGCGTGCTGATTCGCGGGGTCCGGCTGTACGGCGAGGGCGAACGGGTCGACGTGCTCGTCGATGACGGCCAGATCGCCGAAATCGGTACGGGCCTGGAGATTCCCGACACCGCGGACGTCATCGACGCCACCGGTCACGTGCTGTTGCCGGGACTGGTCGACCTGCACACCCATCTGCGCGAACCCGGCCGCGAGTACGCCGAGGACATCGAAACCGGTTCGGCCGCAGCGGCGTTGGGCGGCTACACCGCGGTGTTCGCGATGGCCAACACCAACCCGGTCGCCGACAGCCCGGTGGTCACCGACCACGTGTGGCACCGCGGCCAACAGGTCGGCCTGGTCGACGTGCACCCCGTCGGCGCCGTCACCGTCGGACTGGCCGGGGCGGAACTGACCGAGATGGGCATGATGGCGGCCGGGGCCGGCCAGGTCCGGATGTTCTCCGACGACGGCATCTGCGTGCACGACCCGCTCGTGATGCGCCGCGCCCTCGAGTACGCCACCGGCCTGGGGGTGCTCATCGCCCAGCACGCCGAGGAACCCGGGCTGACCGTCGGCGCCGTCGCCCACGAGGGACCGACCGCCGCCCGGTTGGGGCTCTCGGGATGGCCGCGGGCCGCCGAGGAGTCGATCGTGGCCCGCGACGCGCTGCTGGCGCGGGACGCCGGCGCCCGCGTCCACATCTGCCACGCGTCCACCGCGGGCACCGTCGAGATCGTGAGATGGGCCAAGGAGCAAGGGATTTCGATCACCGCCGAGGTCACCCCACATCACCTGATGCTCGACGACGGCAGGCTGGCCAGCTACGACGGGCGCAATCGCGTCAACCCGCCGCTGCGCGAGGCCGCCGACGCGGTGGCGCTGCGCCAGGCCCTGGCCGACGGTGTCATCGACTGTGTGGCCACCGACCATGCCCCGCACGCCGAGCACGAGAAGTGCGTGGAATTCGCCGCGGCCCGTCCCGGCATGCTGGGTCTGCAGACCGCGCTGTCGGTCGTGGTGCAGACGATGGTGACTCCGGGGCTGTTGACCTGGCGTGACGTCGCGCGGGTGATGAGTGAAAACCCCGCGCGCATCGTCGGGCTGCCCGATCACGGCCGTCCGCTGGAGGTGGGGGAGCCGGCCAACCTGACCGTGGTGGATCCCGACGCCACCTGGACGGTCGCCGGGTCGGATCTGGCCAGCCGGTCCGCCAACACGCCATTCGAGTCGATGGCGCTGCCCGCCACCGTCACGGCGACCCTGTTGCGCGGCAAGGTCACCGCTCGAGACGGGAAGTGCCCGGCATGAACTCCGCCACGCTGGTGGGTTCGTTGATCTTTGCGGCCGTGCTGGTGGTGGTCATCGCGGTGGTGATCCAGCTGATGATGCGCGGCTGGCGGCGCCGTTCGCAGCGACAGGCGGAGCTGATCGGCGAACTGCCCGACGTGCCCGACCAGGTGGGCGCGGCGATCGTGACCACCCGCGGCCACTACTGCGGTTCCATGATGGCGCCGGATTGGAACGAGCGGATCGCCGCCGGCGATTTGGGTTACCGAAGCAAAGGGGTGCTGACCCGCTACTCCGGCGGAATCATGGTGGAACGGCTGCGGGCGCAACCGATTTGGATCCCAAACGACTCGATCAGCGCTATCCGCATGGAGCGCAGCATGGGGGGCAGGGCGCCGGCCCGGATCGGGATATTGGCGATTCGGTGGCGCCTGCCGTCGGGGGTCGAGATCGACACCGGCTTTCGCGCAAACCACCGCGACGACTACGCCGAGTGGCTGAAAGAGGAAGCAGCGTGACAGACAAGGCCCTACTGGTACTCGAGGACGGGCGGGTCTTCACCGGCACGCCGTTCGGCAAGGTTGGCGAAACACTGGGCGAGGCCGTGTTTTCCACCGGCATGTCCGGCTACCAGGAGACGCTGACCGATCCCAGCTATCACCGGCAGATCGTGGTGGCCACCGCGCCCCAGATCGGCAACACCGGCTGGAACGGTGAGGACGGTGAGAGCCGCGGCGACAAGATCTGGGTCGCCGGCTACGCGGTGCGCGACCCGTCGCCGCGCGCGTCCAACTGGCGCGCCACCGGCACCCTGGAGGACGAGCTGGTGCGCCAGCACGTCGTCGGCATCGCCGGCATCGACACCCGCGCGGTGGTGCGCCACCTGCGCACCCGCGGATCGATGAAGGCGGGGGTGTTCTCCGGAGAGGCGCTCGCCGACCCTGACGAACTGGTGCGGCGGGTGCGCGGGCAGCAGTCGATGCTGGGCGCCGACCTGGCCGGCGAGGTCAGCACCCCGGAGCGCTACGTCGTGGAACCCGAAGGGCCGCAACGCTTTACGGTGGTAGCGCTGGACCTGGGCATCAAGACCAACACCCCGCGCAATTTCGCGCGCCGCGGCGTCCGCAGCCACGTGCTGCCGTCGTCGACGAGCTTCGAGCAGATCGCCGACATCGCACCCGACGGCGTGTTCTTGTCCAACGGCCCCGGCGACCCCGCGACCGCCGACCACGTCGTCGCGCTCACCCGCGAGGTGCTGGGCGCCGGGATTCCCTTGTTCGGCATCTGCTTCGGCAACCAGATACTGGGCCGGGCGCTGGGCCTGTCCACCTACAAGATGGTGTTCGGCCATCGCGGCATCAACATCCCGGTGATGGACCACGCGACCGGGCGGGTGGCGGTGACCGCACAAAACCACGGCTTCGCGCTGGAAGGCGAGGCCGGCCAGTCCTTCGACACCCCGTTCGGGCAGGCCGTCGTCAGCCACACCTGCGCCAACGACGGGGTGGTCGAGGGCGTCAAACTCGCTGACGGGCGGGCGTTCTCGGTGCAGTACCACCCCGAGGCCGCCGCCGGTCCCCACGACGCGGAATACCTGTTCGACCAATTCATCGACCTGATGGCCGCCCGACAGAGCGAAAGGGGGCGCTAGTGCCGCGTCGCACCGACTTGCGTCACGTGCTGGTGATCGGCTCGGGGCCGATCGTCATCGGCCAGGCGGCCGAATTCGACTACTCCGGCACCCAGGCCTGCCGGGTGCTGCGGGCGGAGGGGCTGCAGGTCAGCCTGATCAACTCCAACCCGGCCACCATCATGACCGATCCGGAGTACGCCGACCACACCTACGTCGAGCCCATCACCCCGGCGTTCGTGGAGCGGGTGATCGCCCAGCAGGCCGAGCGCGGCAACAAGATCGACGCGCTGCTGGCCACGCTGGGCGGGCAGACCGCGCTCAACACCGCCGTCGCGCTGCACGAGAACGGGGCGCTGGAGCGCCACGGTGTCGAGCTCATCGGGGCCGACATCGACGCGATCCAGCGCGGCGAGGACCGGCAGATGTTCAAGGACATCGTCGCCAAGGTCGGCGGTGAATCCGCCCGCAGCCGGGTGTGTTTCACGATGGAAGAGGTTCGCGAGACGGTCGAGGAGCTCGGCCTGCCGGTCGTGGTGCGCCCCAGCTTCACCATGGGCGGCCTGGGCTCGGGCATGGCGCGATCCGTCGAAGAGGTCGACCGGATGGCCGGCGCCGGCCTGGCCGAAAGTCCCAGCGCCAACGTGCTGATCGAGGAATCGATCTACGGCTGGAAGGAATTCGAGCTCGAGCTGATGCGCGACGGCAACGACAACGTGGTCGTGGTCTGTTCGATCGAGAACTTCGACCCGATGGGCGTGCACACCGGCGACTCGGTCACCGTCGCGCCGGCCATGACGCTCACCGACCGGGAATACCAGCGGATGCGGGACCTGGGCATCGCGATCCTGCGCGAGGTCGGCGTGGACACCGGCGGCTGCAACATCCAGTTCGCGATCAACCCGGCCGACGGCCGGCTGATCGTCATCGAGATGAACCCCCGGGTGTCGAGGTCCAGCGCCCTGGCCTCCAAGGCCACCGGCTTCCCGATCGCCAAGATCGCCGCCAAGCTGGCCATCGGGTACAGCCTCGACGAGATCGTCAACGACATCACCAAGGAAACGCCGGCCTGCTTCGAACCCACCCTCGATTACGTCGTCGTCAAGGCGCCGCGGTTCGCGTTCGAGAAGTTCCCCGGGGCGGATCCGACCCTGACCACCACGATGAAGTCCGTTGGCGAGGCAATGTCGTTGGGCCGCAACTTCATCGAGGCACTCGGCAAGGTGATGCGGTCACTGGAGACCACCCGCGCGGGTTTCTGGACCAAGCCGGACCCGGACGGGGGGGTCGGTGAGGTGCTCGACCGGCTGCGCACCCCGACCGAGGGGCGGCTTTACGACATCGAACTGGCGCTGCGGCTGGGCGCCTCGGTCGAGCAGGTCGCCGAGGCCAGCGGTGTCGACCCGTGGTTCGTCGCCCAGATCGGCGAGCTGGGCAAGCTGCGCACCGAGTTGCTCGACGCCCCGGTGCTCGACACCGACCTGCTGCGGCGGGCCAAACACAGCGGGCTCTCGGACCGCCAGATCGCCGCCCTGCGGCCGGAATTGGCGGGGGAGAACGGCGTGCGCTCGCTACGCGAGCGGCTCGGTATCCACCCGGTGTACAAGACGGTCGACACCTGCGCGGCGGAGTTCGAGGCCAAGACGCCTTACCACTACAGCAGCTACGAACTCGACCCGGCGGCCGAGACGGAGGTGGCCCCGCAGACCGAGCGGCCCAAGGTGCTGATTCTCGGGTCGGGCCCCAACCGCATCGGCCAGGGCATCGAGTTCGACTACAGCTGCGTGCACGCGGCAACCACGTTGAGCCAGGCCGGTTTCGAGACCGTGATGGTCAACTGCAACCCCGAGACGGTGTCCACCGATTACGACACCGCCGACCGGCTGTATTTCGAGCCGCTGACGTTCGAGGACGTCCTCGAGGTGTACCGCGCCGAACAGCAGTCGGCCGGCGCGGGTCCCGGGGTGGTCGGCGTCATCGTGCAACTGGGCGGCCAGACCCCGCTCGGGTTGGCGCAGCGCCTGGCCGACGCCGGGGTGCCCATCGTGGGCACCCCGCCGGAGGCGATCGATTTGGCCGAGGACCGCGGCGCGTTCGGCGACGTGCTGACGGGCGCCGGGTTGCCGGCGCCGAAGTACGGCATGGCAACGACTTTCGCGCAGGCCCGCCGAATCGCCGACGAGATCGGTTATCCGGTGCTGGTGCGGCCCTCGTACGTGCTGGGCGGCCGCGGGATGGAGATCGTCTACGACGACGAGACGCTGGAGGGCTACATCACCCGCGCCACCGAGCTCTCGCCCGAGCACCCGGTGCTGGTCGACCGCTTCCTCGAGGACGCGGTCGAGATCGACGTCGACGCGCTGTGCGACGGCGCGGAGGTTTACATCGGCGGCATCATGGAGCACATCGAGGAGGCCGGCATCCACTCCGGCGACTCGGCGTGCGCGCTGCCGCCGGTCACGTTGGGCCGCAGCGACATCGAGAAGGTGCGCCACGCGACGGAGGCCATCGCGCACGGCATCGGGGTGATCGGCCTGCTCAACGTGCAATACGCGCTGAAGGACGACGTGCTCTACGTCCTGGAGGCCAACCCGAGGGCGAGCCGGACCGTGCCGTTCGTCTCGAAGGCCACCGCCGTCCCGCTCGCCAAAGCGTGCGCCCGGATCATGTTGGGCGCCACCATCGCCCAGCTGCGCGACGAAGGCATGCTGGCGACGTCCGGCGACGGCGCCCACGCGGCCTGGAACGCCCCGATCGCGGTCAAGGAGGCGGTCCTGCCGTTCCACCGCTTCCGCCGCGCCGACGGGGCCGCCATCGACTCACTGCTGGGCCCCGAGATGAAGTCGACCGGCGAGGTGATGGGCATCGACCGCGACTTTGGCAGCGCCTTCGCCAAGAGCCAGACCGCCGCGTACGGGTCGCTGCCGGCCGAGGGCACCATCTTCGTCTCGGTCGCCAACCGGGACAAGCGGTCGCTGGTCTTCCCCGTCAAGCGCCTTGCCGACCTGGGCTTCCGCGTGCTGGCCACCGAGGGCACCGCGGAGATGTTGCGCCGCAACGGGATTCCGTGCGACGAGGTTCGCAAGCACTTCGAGCCCGCGCAGCCGGGCCGCCCGGCGGTATCCGCCGTCGACGCGATCAAGGCCGGCGAGGTCGACATGGTGATCAACACGCCCTACGGCAATTCCGGCCCACGCATCGACGGCTACGAGATCCGTTCGGCCGCGGTGTCGGTCAACATCCCCTGCGTCACAACGGTGCAGGGCGCGTCGGCCGCCATCCAGGGCATCGAGGCCGGCATCCGCGGCGACATCGGCGTGCGGTCCCTACAGGAACTGCACAGCCTCATGGGCCAGGGCACCGGCGAAGGCGCCCGGTGACGGGCTTCGGCGTCCGGCTGGCCGACGCCAAGGCGCAACGCGGCCCGCTGTGCGTGGGCATCGACCCGCACCCCGAGCTGCTACGCGCATGGGATTTGCCGACGACCGCCGACGGGCTGGCCGCGTTCTGCGACATCTGCGTCGAGGCGTTCGCCGGTTTCGCCGTCGTCAAGCCCCAGGTGGCGTTCTTCGAGCCCTACGGCGCCGCCGGGTTCGCCGTGCTGGAACGCACCATCGCGGCCCTGCGGTCGGCCGGCGTGCTGGTGCTGGCCGACGCGAAGCGCGGCGACATCGGCAGCACGATGGCGGCGTACGCCGCCGCCTGGGCGGGGGACTCGCCGTTGGCCGCCGACGCCGTGACGGCCTCGCCGTACCTGGGGTTCGGCTCGCTGCGGCCGCTGCTGGAAGCCGCCGCGGCGCACGATCGCGGCGTGTTCGTGTTGGCGGCCACCTCCAACCCGGAGGGGGCGACCGTCCAGCGCGCCGCGTTCGACGGCCGCACGGTCGCCCAGCTGGTCGTCGACCAGGCCGCGGTGGTGAACAAGTCCGCCACGCCGTCCGGACCCGGCTACGTCGGCGTGGTGGTGGGCGCGACGGTCCTGCAGGCCCCCGACCTCAGCGCGCTGGGCGGGCCGGTCCTGGTGCCGGGGCTGGGCGTGCAGGGCGGCCGGCCGGAGGCGCTTGCCGGGCTCGGCGGGGCGCATCCCGGCCAGCTGCTGCCCGCGGTGGCCCGCGAGGTGCTGCGCGCCGGGCCGGGAGTCCCCGAGCTGCGGGCGGCCGGCGAGCGGATGCTGGACGCGGTGGCCTATCTGGGAGCCCCCTAGACGCCCCGCTGGGCGCCGAGCGCGGTCCCTACGCACTCCGAAACGCCACGAGCCGCGCCCGAGGCCTCAGGCGCGCGTCAGTCCGACGCGATCGACGTGCTGGGCCGGGCGGTCTCCACGATCACCGTGGTGGCCTTGACGACCGCCACGGCGACACTGCCGGGCCGCAGCTGCAGTTCCTCGGCGGCCTCGGTACTCATCAGCGAGACGACGGTGAACGGGCCGCACTGCATCTCCACCTGGGCCATCACCTTGTCGCTGGTGACCTTGGTGACCAGGCCGACGAAGCGGTTGCGGGCGGAGCTGCCGATGCTCAGCGGGTCCGGCGGCGGGGCGGGCGCGTTGGTCCGGGAAAACCGGGCCAGGTCCTCGCTGGCGATGACCTTGCGGCCGGCCGCGTCATGACTGACCGACAACGAACCTTGGTTGATCCATCGCCGGACGGTGTCGTCGCTGACTCCGAGCAGCTCAGCGGCCTGACGGATCCGCAGGTTCGACACCGCTAGATGGTAACCCGGCCGGTGTTAGCTGGAGCCGGTACCAGCAATCGTCACCTGGTCGAACCGCGCAGGACAGCATCACCGCGACACGCGCGACACGCGACGAAAAATGCGTGATCCCCGGCACGAGGAGTTTCCGCTCGCCGAGGCCGGCCTTCGCCGCCGCCCCCGCGACGCCGACCGCGCCGCCTCGACGCGCTAAAACCGCTGCTCAGGGCGCTGATTGCGGCGCTCGACAGGGCGATGCGGGCGCGCGGAAGGCACCGGTCGCCACCGCCGTCGCCGATGCCCGGCGAACCGGATTTTCGGGCCGCGCGCGGGGCTCATGCTGGGAGTTTGCCCCCCAAACCAGGGGGTCGGGTTAGATTTCGTCAGGAGGCCTGAGTACGGTCGTCTCCGCTGGCTGAAGTGCCGGCAGAGACAAAAAGCGATCGATTGAGATTGATTGATCAGATACGGAGGAATCGTGGCCCTTCCCCAGTTGACCGACGAGCAGCGCGCGGCCGCGTTGGAGAAGGCGGCTGCCGCACGTCGAGCGAGAGCAGAGCTCAAGGACCGGCTGAAGCGCGGCGGCACCAACCTCACGCAGGTGCTCAAGGACGCCGAGACCGACGAAGTCCTGGGCAAGATGAAGGTTTCCGCGCTGCTTGAGGCGTTGCCCAAGGTGGGCAAGGTCAAAGCACAGGAAATCATGACCGAGCTGGAGATCGCCCCCACCCGCCGCCTGCGTGGCCTGGGCGATCGGCAGCGCAAGGCCCTGCTGGAAAAGTTCGGCTCCTAACCCGGCCTCGGCCAACCCGCCCTGTGGGCGCACCGGCCCGGGAGCGCCAGTGAGCGCCGGCGGGGGACCGGACGTCGAGCACGGGACGCGTCCCACACCACCTGGCAAGGGACGCGTGGTCGTGCTGTCCGGTCCCTCCGCGGTCGGCAAGTCGACAGTGGTCCGGTGCCTGCGCGAGCGGATACCGGACCTGCATTTCAGCG
>NZ_LZKF01000241.1:0-4378 GCF_001672665.1 Mycobacterium sp. E2238
CGGGTGGTCCGTCATAGCGCTCGACGCCGGCGATGACGTCCTCGCTGATGATGCGCAGGCCGCTCTCGGCGCCGACCGGCTTGGCGGCCGCGCGGCACAGCTTGATGCCGTTGTAGGCCGCCGGGTTGTGGCTCGCGGTGAACATCGCGCCCGGGCAGTCCAGCGACCCGGAAGCGAAGTACAGCTGGTCGGTGGAGGACAGGCCGATCCGCACCACGTCCAGGCCCTGGCCCGTCACGCCCGACGCAAAGGCCGCGGCCAGCGTCGGCGAACTGTCGCGCATGTCGTGGCCGATCACCACCTGCCGGGCGCCCTCGCCGCGCATCAGCTTGGCGAAGGCCGCCCCCAAGGCGGTGACCAGCGGCTCGTCCAGCTCCTCGCCGACCAGCCCGCGCACGTCATAAGCCTTGACGACGCGGTGCACGGTCGCGGCGAGCCGAGACATGCCGGGGCCTCCTGACGCCATGAAAATGCTTCGTTCCTTCGCCTGTTGGCCGTCAGCCTATCGGCCCCCGGGAAACACCGACCGCAGCGGTGTGCGGGGAATGCGCGCGACGCCGGAACGGCTAGTCACTGGGATCGGGCAGCACCCGCAGATGCCCGCGGCGCCGGCCGGATCGATGCTCGGGCGGCGCGAGCACACTGCTGCTGGGCGCGGTGGCCTGCGACCCGCCGTGATGGATGTGCGGGTCGGCGAAGCCGTTCACCGGGGCGTACGGCACGACGCGATCGCCACCTTCGCGCACCGCGTCGGCCAGGGCGACCAGGTCGTCCTCGTCAGGGTGGGCGGGCTCGGAAAGGAGGGGTCCGGCGTGCCGCACCAGATCCCACCCGCGGGGTGCGGTGATCCGGCCGGCATGGCCGACGCACAGGTCCCAGGAATGCGGTTCCCGCGCGGTCGCCAACGGGCCTACGACTGCCGTCGAGTCCGAGTAGACGAACGTCAGGGTCGCCACGGCGTAGTGCGGGCACCCGGGCCGGCAACAGCGACGGGGAACGTTCACGAGCGAAAGGCTATCGTGCGGAAACGCCGTCGAAGCGCCGGACACGCGCAACCGGCCGGCCCCCGATGTGCAACCGTTACCATCGGCGCGTGGGCGATTCGCGCAGCTCCCCGCGGAGGGATCGGTCCCAGGGCCGATTCGCTTCCCATCGGTCCTCCCGGCGGGGCCGCGATGTGCGCGGCCCGCTGCTGCCGCCGACGGTGCCCGGCTGGCGCAGCCGGGCCGAGCGATTCGACATGGCGGTGCTGGAGGCCTACGAACCGATCGAGCGGCATTGGCAGGCCCGCCTGGCCGACCTCGACGTGGCGGTCGACGAGATTCCGCGCATCGCCGCCAAGGATCCCGACAGCGTGCAGTGGCCGCCGGAGGTGATCGCCGACGGGCCGATCCCGCTGGCACGACTGATCCCGGCCGGCGTCGACGTCCGCGGCAACGCCACACGGGCGCGAATTGTCTTGTTTCGCAAGCCGATCGAGCGACGGGCCAAAGACACCGTCGAGCTCGGTGATTTACTGCACGAAATCTTGGTGGCCCAGGTGGCCATCTACCTTGATGTAGAGCCGTCGGTCATCGACCCGACGATCGACGACGAATGACGCTGGCGCGGCGTTAGATAATGCCGCGCTTGAGGCGGCGGCGCTCGCGCTCGGAGAGACCGCCCCAAATGCCGAAGCGCTCGTCATGCTCCAGGGCGTACTCCAGGCACTCGTGGCGTACCTCGCACCCCAGGCAGATCTTCTTCGCCTCCCGGGTGGAACCGCCCTTCTCCGGGAAGAAAGCCTCGGGATCCGTTTGGGCGCAAAGCGCCCGGTCCTGCCACTGGTCCGCAACGGGCGCCGGCATCGGCTCGGGCTCGAATGCGACTGGCGCATCAGGAACCACGGTCAGGTGCGGCCGAACGGGTCGGACCGGCGCTGAGACGATAGGGGTGTGCGGCGTGCTCGCCATGACTCCTCGAAGATGTTCGTAAGACATACGGTCGTCCGCCTCCTCATTTTGATTGGGAGAGTGAGTGGTTCCCACTTTTCTGATGTGTACAGACAATTCGAACAAGTGATCGAATCTCGGTCTGCGACACCGGAACCGGCCGGCCAACCGGGAAATGACACTGTTGTGATTAGACACGGGTTAATCTGCCGGGTCAAGCATTACGGCGCATTTCCATACCATCTCGTGACCGAATTACGGCGTTTCCGTTGTTTTGCGCATTCGGCGTGTCGATCACACCGCGCGCGACTACGCTTAAGGGCCGCGTAACGGCCCCGCCACCGCACAGTCGCCGGGCAGTACTGTCGTCCACGTGAAGGTCACCGTTCTGGTCGGTGGGGTTGGCGGCGCCCGCTTCCTGCTGGGGATTCAACAGTTGCTCGGGCTGGGGCAGTTCGAAACGCAACAGCACCCAGACGCGGGAGCCGGCAACCACGAACTTAATGCAATCGTCAACATCGGCGACGACGCCTGGATTCATGGACTGCGGGTCTGCCCGGATTTGGACACCTGCATGTACACCTTAGGTGGAGGGGTAGACCCGGAGCGAGGGTGGGGTCACCGCGACGAAACCTGGCACGCCAAAGAGGAATTGGCGCGCTACGGCGTGCAGCCGGATTGGTTCGGGCTCGGCGACCGGGATATCGCCACCCACCTGGTGCGCACCCAAATGCTCAACGCCGGCTACCCCCTCTCGCAGATCACCACGGCGCTGTGCGATCGCTGGCAACCCGGCGCCCGGCTGCTGCCCGCGAGCGACGACCGCTGCGAGACGCACGTGGTGATCACCGATCCGGACGACGGCACCCGGCGGGCGATCCACTTCCAGGAGTGGTGGGTGCGCTACCGCGCCGACGTGCCCACGCACAGCTTCGCGTTCGTCGGCGCCGAAAAGGCCACCGCCACAAGTGATGCTGTCGCGGCCATCGCCGACGCCGACGTCATCCTGCTGGCACCCTCCAACCCGGTGGTGAGCGTCGGCGCCATCCTGGCCGTCCCCGGCATCCGGGCGGCGCTGCGCTCGGCGACCGCCCCGGTCGTCGGCTACTCGCCCATCATCGGCGGAAAACCATTGCGCGGCATGGCCGATGCGTGCCTGTCGGTGATCGGGGTGGAGTCCACCGCGGAGGCGGTCGGCCGGCACTACGGGGCGCGCCGCGGCACCGGGATCCTGGACTGCTGGCTGGTGCACGAGGGCGACCACGCTGACATCGAGGGGGTCGCGGTGACGGCCGTGCCGCTGTTGATGACCGACCCGAAGGCGACGGCCGAGATGGTGCGCGCCGGGCTCGAGCTCGCGGGCGTGGCCCCGTGACCGAACACGGCACCGGATCCACGATCGAGATCCTGCCCGTCGCCGGACTGCCCGAATTCCGTCCCGGCGACGACCTGAGCGCCGCCCTGGCCGCGGCCGCAGCCTGGCTCCGCGACGGCGACGTCGTGGTGGTGACGAGCAAGGTGGTGTCCAAGTGCGAGGGCCGGCTGGTGCCGGCGCCGCAGGACCCCGAGGAGCGCGACCGACTCCGGCGCGAGCTGGTCGATGCCGAGGCGGTGCGGGTGCTGGCGCGCAAGGGCCGCACCCTGATCACCGAGAACCGCATCGGTCTGATTCAGGCGGCCGCGGGTGTGGACGGATCCAACGTGGGCCGCGACGAACTGGCGCTGCTGCCGGTCGACCCGGACGGCAGCGCCGCGGCGCTGCGCGCCGGGCTGGCCGACCGGCTCGGCGTCGACGTGGCCGTGGTCATCACCGACACGATGGGCCGCGCGTGGCGCAACGGCCAGATCGATGCGGCGGTGGGGTCGGCGGGTCTAGCTGTACTGCACGGCTATTCGGGGACAGTCGACCGCCACGGCAACGAGCTGGTGGTCACCGAGATCGCGGTCGCAGACGAGGTGGCGGCGGCGGCGGATCTGGTGAAGGGCAAATTGACCGCCATGCCGGTGGCCGTGGTGCGCGGCCTGCCAAAGAATCTCGTGGCCGACGACGGGTCGACGGCCCGGCAACTGTTGCGGCCCGGCGAGGAAGACCTGTTCTGGCTGGGCACGGCCGAAGCGCTCGACATGGGGCGCCGGCAGGCGCAGCTGTTGCGCCGGTCGGTGCGCCGGTTCAGCGCCGAGCCGGTCGCCGCCGAGCTGATCGAGGCCGCCGTGGCCGAGGCGCTCACGGCGCCGGCCCCGCACCACACCCGGCCGGTCCGGTTCGTCTGGCTGCAGACCGGCGACGTGCGGACGCGACTGCTGGACCGCATGAAGGACAAGTGGCGGTCGGACCTCGCCGGTGACGGCCGGCCCGCCGACTCGGTAGAGCGACGGGTGGCGCGCGGCCAGATCCTCTACGACGCACCCGAGGTCGTCGTCCCGATGCTGGTTCCCGACGGCGCCAC
>NZ_LZKF01000242.1:0-27841 GCF_001672665.1 Mycobacterium sp. E2238
CGGCGGGTGGGCCGCGCGGCCCGAACACACGCTGGCCGCCTACGACCTCGCCCTCAAAGAGGGCGCCGACGGCGTCGAATGCGACGTGCGCCTGACCCGCGACGGCCACTTGGTGTGCGTACACGATCGCCGGCTCGACCGGACCTCGACCGGGGCCGGCCTGGTCAGCACCATGACCCTCGCCGAGCTGCGTGAGCTCGAGTACGGCGCATGGCATGACAGCTGGCGTGAAGACGGCACGCACGGTGACACCAGTTTGTTGACGCTGGACGCCCTGGTTTCCCTCGTTCTGGATTGGCACCGGCCGGTGAAGCTCTTCATCGAGACCAAGCACCCGGTGCGGTACGGCTCGCTGGTGGAGACGAAGCTGCTCGCGCTGTTGCACAGGTTCGGCATCGCCGCCCCCACCCCCGCCGCCTCGCGCGGTCGAACCGCCGCGCCCCCGACAACCACCCGGAGCTCCGCCGCGGCCCACCGCCCCGCGCACGCGCCGCAGCCGTGGCTGGCGCCGCCGGCTACGAGCGCTTGCGTCGGCCCTGGTGATCGGCGTGCTGCTGGCCGGCATCGGCGTCGCCTGCGGGGCCGTCTGGTTCGACAGCCGGCTGCACCGCGACGACATCCTGACCGACTACCCGGGGCGCCCCGGGCACGGCCGCGGGACGAACTGGTTGCTCGTCGGGTCGGATAGCCGCCAGGGTCTCAGCCCCGAGCAGCAGGAGGACCTGGCCACCGGCGGCGACATCGGCAGCAGCCGCACCGACACCATCCTGCTGGTACACCTGCCCGAGCTGTGGTCCGGCGGGCGGGTGCCGCGGCGAATCACCTGTGACGGCTCGGTGCGCGGTTCGTGCCGGTGCGGTGGTCGATCGCCGTTCACCTGGTTAACGTACGCGGCCGGGGTCGCCCGACACGATGGGTTCGGCTAGTGGCGAGCGCGCAGCCCGTTGATGAACGGGCATCCCATCAGCACGCGAATGGCCTGGCTCAGCCCGGTCATGTCGTCCACCGGCTTGTGGAACGGCAGCCGGACGTCATGGTCGCGGTCCTTTCCTTCGACGCGGAACCGCACGCCGTAGCGATCCAGCCCGAGCGGGCGCACCTGCCCGCGGCGCAACGGGGCGGGCAACCGGGACACCAGCCGCGCAACGACGTCGCTGTGGGCGGTGTCCAGATGCCACAGCAGGTTCGACTCGATCTCGCAGAACGGATCGGGGCGGGCCGCAAGGAGATCCGCCACGCTGACGGGCTCGGCGCCGGTGGCGTCGGTGACGACGACGGACGCGACCTCCAGCCGGACCAGCGTGTAGCGCGGTTCCTGCCCCGCCGACGGGGCGGATCGCGGGGTGTCGACCTGAAGCAGCGCGGGGTGCGGCCACTCGGCGGCGATCAGGTCGACCGTCTCGGCGACCTCGGCCGGGTGAAATTCGTGCAGCTGCCCGCGCACCCACACCAGCGAGCGCACCGGCTCCCGCAGCGGGAGGGGTGCATAGTCGGTCAACTCCAGGAGCGCCTGCGATCCGGCGACGGAGCCTTCCGGCCGTCCTGCGCGCTGACTGGGGATCGCCAGCGCGAAGGACCCGTCGGGCAGCAGGTGATGCACGGGCGTCACGACGGGGCCCTGGCGGGCGGGCGCGGATTCCAGTGCCAGGAGCGCGCCGCCGGCTCGGACACACGCGCTGCGGATACGTTCGGCGGTCGTCGGGGCGGGGCAGGTCAGGGGTAACACCGTTCTCCTTAAATTAGGTAAGCCTAAGTTAACTTAGATGGCAAGGCGCCGCAAGAGCGGTTTGACGCCTCCCGCCGCTAGGGTTGGGGCGTGGTCCGCATCGCTTATCTCGGCCCGGAAGGGACATTCACCGAGGCGGCGCTGTTGCAGATCACGGCCGCCGGTCTGGTTCCGGGCCGGGTGTCAGACGAGGTGCGGCGACTGCCCATCGACAGCACCGCCGCGGCGCTGGACGCCGTGCGCGACGGCGGCGCCGAGTACGCCTGCGTCCCGATCGAGAACTCGATCGACGGGTCCGTGACGCCCACGCTGGACAGCCTGGCCATCGGTTCGCCGCTGCAAGTCTTCGCCGAGACGACCCTGGACGTCGCGTTCACGATCGTCGTCAAACCCGGCCGCTCCGCCGACGACGTGCGCACCCTGGCGGCCTTTCCGGTGGCGGCGGCGCAGGTGCGGCGGTGGGTCGCCGCGAACCTGCCCCACGCCGAGCCCCGGCCGGCGTATTCCAATGCCGACGCGGCGCGGCAGGTCGCCGAGGGACAGGCGGACGCCGCGATCACCTCGCCCCTGGCCGCCACCCACTGGGGACTCGCGGCGCTGGCCGACGGCGTGGTCGACGAGCCCAACGCATGCACCCGTTTCCTCCTGGTGGGCCTGCCGGGCCCGCCGCCGGCCCGCACCGGGGCCGACCGGACGGCGGTGGTGCTGCGGATCGAAAACGCCCCCGGTGCCTTGTTGGGCGCGCTCACCGAATTCGGGATCCGCGGCATCGACCTGACGCGGATCGAGTCCCGGCCGACCCGGACCGCGCTGGGCACCTACGTCTTCTTCGCCGACTGCGTGGGCCACATCGACGACGACGCCGTCGCCGAGGCACTTAAAGCGCTGCACCGTCGTTGTGCCGATGTGCGATACCTGGGATCTTGGCCGACGGGCTCGCCCGCCGGGGTGCTGCCGCCGCCGGCCGACGAGGCGGCCCGCTGGCTGGCGCGGCTACGAGAAGGAAAACCGGGAACGGCGACCGGGGGAATCGAGTTGTGACCGGCCGGTTGGTGCTCGTGCGACACGGCCAGTCGTACGGCAACGTCGAACGCAGGCTGGACACCCGGCCGCCGGGCGCGGAGCTGACGCCGCTGGGTCGCGATCAGGCCCGCGCCTTCGCGCGGGGTGCGGGACGGCCCGGGCTGCTGGCGCACTCGGTGGCGATTCGGGCATCGCAGACGGCCGGCGTCATCGGCGGCGAGCTCGAGATGTCCGCCGTCGAGGTCGACGGCATTCACGAGGTCCAGGTCGGCGCGCTGGAGAACCGCAGCGACGACGACGCGGTCGCGGAATTCAACGCGATCTACGAGCAATGGCATCACGGTGCTCTCGACGTCCCGCTGCCGGGCGGAGAAACCGGCAACGACGTGTTGGACCGCTATGTCCCGGTGCTCACCGAGTTGCGCCTGCGCTACCTCGACGACCACGACTGGACGGGCGACATCGTCGTCGTCAGCCATGGTGCGGCGATCCGGCTGGCCGCCGCTGTGCTGGCGGGTGTGGACGCCGGCTTCGCGCTGGACAACCACCTCGACAACGCCGAATCGGTGGTGCTGGCGCCGATCACCGACGGGCGGTGGAGCTGCGTGCGGTGGGGCACCCTGACGCCGCCGTTCTACCCCGAGCCCGAGGCCAGTCCCGTCGCGGACGCGGTGCACTCGAGCACCGACCCGATGGGCTGACGGTCGGTCAAACGGCCAGCGCGACCGCTTCGAAGCACTCGCAACCGACGGCGTCGCAGTCGATCACGAAGGCGTGCGGCAACAGCTCGGGGCTGAAGCAATCCGGCTCCGTGCACTCCGCGCGGCGCAGGGAATGGCGAATGATGGTGCCGTGACAGTGATCTAAGCCTGCCCGGCAGTCGCGGCAGTCAGCACTCATAACCCGTTCATAGCACCGCCCGCGGACAAATCCGGGATGCCGCGCCCATAAAACCGGCGCGGCTGACCGGCCGTCAGGCCCAGCCCAGTTCTTCCAGCCGGTCGTCGTCGATGCCGAAGTGGTGGGCGACCTCGTGGATCACCGTGATCGCCACCTCCTCGACGACGTCGTCCTCGGAATCGCAGACGTCCAGCAGCGCCTCGCGGTAGATGGTGATGGCGTCCGGCAGCGATCCGGCGTAGTCGGAGTCGCGCTCGGTGAGGGCGACCCCCTCGTACAGCCCGAGCAGTTCGCCGTCCTCGGGGTGGCGGTCGTCGACCAGCACGACGACGTTGTCCATCGCCGCCGCCAGCTGAGGTGGGATCAGGTCGAGCGCGTCGGACACCAGTTCGTCGAACCGCTGGGGATCCATCCGCGCGGGCACGCGGCTAGCCCCCGGCTGGCGGCGCGGGCGGCGCCTCCGGCGCCGGGTTGGCCGGCGGCGGCGCCCCGCCGTCCGCGGGGGGCGGGGCCTGAGGTGGCGCCCCGGCGTCCGCCGGGGGTGGGGCCTGCGGCGCCTGGGGAGGCGGGGTGTCCGACGCGGGCGCCTGGGGCGCTACCGCCGGCTGCTGACCCGGGAGGTGCTGATTGTTCGGCGGGATCTCCGGGGGAGCGCTGGCCTGGCTCTGCGGAGCCTGTGCCGGCACCTGGAGCGGTATCGGCGGCATGGTGAGCCGCTCTTCGGGAATGTCGGGCGGCGGCACCGGCGGCTGACCGTTGATGAGCAGTTGGCCCTTCGCGCTGTTGACCAGGGTGGCCCAGCCGCCGTTGCCCAAGGTCGCGCCGATGCTGCAGGCGACCTCGCGGCTGCCGGCCGTCCAGCTGGCCAGCGGCACGGTGGGGTAGATCAGCGTCAGGGTGGTGGTGCGCAACTTGACCGGCGCCAGATAGGCGTCCGTCATCTTGGTGCACAAATCCTTGATGTACCCGTCCTGGTCGGGCTCCGCCGGCAGCGCGCCGGGGAACTTCTCGGCCAGGTTGACCGTGCCGGTCACCTCCATCGCGTGCGGAGTCGCGCACTCGACCGGCGCATCGATCGGCTGGTTGGTGGCCGAGTCGATGCCCAGGCAGGTGCCGGCCGGCCAGACCTTGGACTGGTCGACCTCGGCGACCTTGCCCTTGAAGGCCTGTTGCTGGTTGTTGGGGCCGGGCAGCTGCAGTCCGCACAACATGCGGCGCTCGCCGTTCTGGCGCCAGGCCCGGTCACCGGGCCACAGCAGGCTGACGGTGAACTTGCTGTTGGGATCGAACTTGGGGCCCAGGTAGTTGCGCACGGCGGATTCGCACTGCTCCTGGGTGATCTGCTGAATGCGGGCGGGCGAGGGGGGAGCGGCGTTGGGGCCGTATTCGGCGCCCGGGAACGTCCGCATGTCGACGGATTCGGCGACTTCGAACTTGTGGTCGTCGGCGCAGTTGACGATCTTCGCCGACTCCGGGGTGGCGTCCGGCCAGATCAGGCAGTCACCGCTGGCGGCCTTGTTGAAGGCGGCGTCGCTCTTGCTGCCGGTGGTGGGCACCGGGTTGCCGTTGAGATAGCCGGACAGCCGCCCCGTGCCGGTGCCCCCCACCGGCAGCGCGGTGACCACCCCGGCGATCAGCAGGCCGCCCAGCGCGGTCAGCAGCAGGGCGCGCCGAGTCGCCTGGGCCTGCAGACTGCGCGGCCACCGGAAGCCGGCTTGCGGCTGTTCCGGCTCGGCGGTGGGGGCGTCGGACTCCGGGGCTTCCGGAAGGTCCGTCTCGGGCGGTCGTGACATCGGCTCCATTCTGACAGGGCCACCTGAGCCGCGTGACAAAAGTTACGGATGTGAGTCCTGAGTTGAGTCCGATTGGGTGCTCTGCCCGCCGACCGGAACCGAAAAAGTAGTGTCAGGGCCGTGATCGACCTGAAGCTGCTCCGGGAAGACCCCGACGCCGTGCGCCGTTCCCAACTGAACCGGGGCGAGGACCCGGCGCTGGTCGACGCCTTGCTGGCGGCCGACGTCGCCCGCCGGGCGGCGATCTCGTCGGCCGACGCGCTGCGCGCCGAACAGAAGTCGGCCAGCAAGAGCGTCGGCGCCGCGTCGCCCGAGGAGCGCCCGGCCAAGCTGGCGCGCGCCAAGGAGTTGGCCGAGCAGGTGAAGGCCGCCGAAACCGAGCAGGCCGAGGCGGAGGCCGCCTTCACCGCCGCGCACATGGCGATCTCCAACGTCGTCATCGACGGGGTGCCCGCCGGCGGGGAGGACGAATACCGCGTCCTGGAGGTCGTGGGCGAGCCTCCTTCGCTGCAAAACCCGAAGGACCACCTGGAGCTAGGCGAGTCGCTGGGGCTGATTGACATGCAACGCGGCGCCAAGGTGTCCGGCTCGCGCTTCTACTTCCTGACCGGGCGTGGGGCGCTGCTGCAGCTCGGGCTGCTGCAGCTGGCCCTGCGGTTGGCCGTCGAGAACGGCTTCATCCCGATGATCCCGCCGGTGCTGGTGCGCCCCGAGGTGATGGCCGGCACCGGATTCCTCGGCGCCCACGCCGACGAGATCTACCGCGTCGAGGCCGACGACCTCTACCTGGTCGGCACCTCCGAGGTGCCGCTGGCCGGCTACCACGCCGACGAAATCCTGGACCTGTCCGGCGGACCCCTGCGCTACGCGGGCTGGTCGTCGTGCTTCCGGCGGGAGGCCGGCAGCTACGGCAAGGACACCCGCGGCATCATCCGGGTGCATCAGTTCGACAAGGTCGAAGGCTTCGTCTACTGCACGCCCGCCGAAGCCGAGGCCGAACACCAACGGTTGCTGGGCTGGCAGCGCGAGATGCTGGCCCAGATCGGGGTCCCGTATCGCGTGATCGACGTCGCCGCAGGCGATCTCGGGTCGTCGGCCGCGCGCAAATTCGACTGTGAGGCTTGGGTTCCCACGCAGGGCACCTACCGCGAGCTGACGTCGACGTCCAACTGCACCACCTTCCAGGCGCGCCGGCTTTCCACGCGGTACCGCGACGACAACGGCAAGCCGCAGACCGCCGCCACCCTCAACGGCACGCTGGGCACCACCCGGTGGCTGGTGGCGATCCTGGAGAACCACCAGCAGCCCGACGGCAGCGTGCGGGTGCCCGACGCGCTGGTGCCCTTCGTGGGCGCCGAGGTGCTCGAGCCCACCAACCGCTAGGGCGTCTTGGCGATCGCCCGCCCCGGCGTGTGCCCGAAGGCCCGCCGGTAGGTGTCGATGAAGGCACTCGCTGTGGCCCAACCACATTCGGACGCCACCGACGTGACGTCGCGGCGCTCGGCGAGCAGCACCAGGGCGCGTTGCAACCGGAGCTGGGTGCGCCATTGCGGAAAGGTCATCGCCAACTCGTCGCGGAACAGGCGGCTCAGGGTGCGTTGGCCGATGCCGATCCGACGGCCGATCTGCTGCAACGTCAACGGGTCACGCAGGTTGTCGGCGATCATCGCGCACGCGTCGCGGAGCCGGCCGTCGACCGGCGTCGGAAGCCACAGTGGCTCACCGGGACTGGCCGCCTGCACCTGGTCATGCAGCACCTCCAGCATCCGGTGGTGCGTGTCGGTGTCGGTTCCGTTGGCCCGTGAGCACGCGATGATGAGTTCCCGCATCAAGGGGTTGACCGCCAGCACCGCCGGCGCAGCGGGACCGCGACGGTACCGGCGTGGGTCCAGCGCGACGCCGTGAAACTGCGTGTGGCCGTGGAACGTGTGTTCATGCCAGCAGCCCGCCGGTATCCAGATCGCCCGATTCGCCGGCGTGATCCAGGTGCCCGCCGGGGTGGTGACCGAGACCGCGCCCGAGGACGGGTAGACGATCTGGTGCAAGGGGTGGCGGTGCCGCTCGATCCGGGCTCCCGGCGGCAAGGCCTGCGACGAGGTCGCCGGCCCGTGGTGGCTGATTCCCGACATAACGCGGCAGAATATCGGAAGTGCGCAGGACCCGCGTCCGCCTAGCGTGGCCGTCATGGCGATGAATCTCTTACACCGGCGGCGGTGCAGCTCGGCGGGCTGGGAGAAGGCGGTGGCCGACCAGCTGCTGCCGTGGGCGCTGGACGGCGTCGAATTGGGTTCCCGCACTTTGGAAATCGGCCCGGGGTACGGAGCGACGACGCGCGCCCTGCTGGACAGGGCCAACTCGCTCACCGCCGTCGAGGTCGATGCCGCGATGGCCGAGCGTTTGCGGCGCCGCTACGGCGACCGGGCCCGCATCATCCACGGCGACGGCACCGCCACGGGGCTGCCCGCCGACCACTTCAGCTCGGTGGTGTGTTTCACGATGTTGCACCACGTTCCAAGCACCGAATTGCAGGACCGGCTTTTCACCGAGGCGTTCCGGGTGCTGCAACCGGGCGGGACCTTCGCCGGCTGCGACGGCGTCCCGTCCCTGACCTTCCGGCTGCTCCACGTCGCCGACACCTACAACCCGATCGCGCCGAAGGATCTGGGCGCGCGGCTGCTCAACGCGGGCTTCGCGGGCGTGCAGGTCGATCCGTCCGGGGGGCGGCAACGGTGGCGCGCCGTCAAACCGACCTGAAGGTGGGGCTGCCGGGCTCGAGCGGCACTCGGGCGGCACGTGCGGTGAAGCTGATCGCGTGGTACCACCCGCACAGCATCGTGAGGTCGAGAATCTCGCGTTCGTCGAACTCGCCGCGCAGCGCCGTCCACAGGGCGTCGTCGATGTCGCGACGGTCGCAGAGCGCGTCTACGGCCCGCACGAGGAGGCGGTCTCGTTCGGCCGTCCAGCAGGAATCGTCGGCGCCGCCATGGGTCAAGGAGCGGACCTGCTCACGGTGGAGGCGCGCCTTCTCGGCGAAAAACGCGACGTGCACGCCCCATTCGTACTCACAGCCGCAGCGAGCGCAGGTGCGGTCGATCACGATCTCACGATCACGCAGGGACAGCGACAACGAGCGGCTCAGCTCGTAGCCGCCCCAGAGCGTCATGGCCTCGGTCATGGGCATGTTGCGCACCAGGGTGCGAAACAGGGCGATCGGCGGCACGTTCGGCGGCATCATCTTCTGAAGTTGTGCCGCCACGGCGTCCTCGTACGGCGGTTCGAGGGCGCCGATGCGAGGCGTTACTATTTCCGTAACCATGGACAAGAAAGCTACGTTACGAAATCCGAAACGTCAATCGGCGGCTCGGCCGGGGCGGCCGGTGCGGGGGTCGACAACGGGGCGCCCGCTGATGGCGGCCCTCGATCTGCTCGGGCGGCGCTGGTCGTTGCGGATTCTGTGGGAGCTTCGCGACGGGCCCCTGGGGGCGCGGGCCTTGCGGGAGCGCTGCGACGGCATGTCCCCCAGCGTTTTGTATGACCGGCTCGGCGAACTGACGGACGCGGGCCTGGTGGTCCAGCGCGCCGACCAGTGTTACGAGCTCAGCGCGACCGGCCTGTCGCTGGGCGAGGCCCTCGATCCGCTGGACCGGTGGGCCCGCCGCTGGGCGGAGGGAAGCTAGGCGTCCACCGTTTGGCGGGCCTGCTCGTGCCGGCGTTGCCGCTCGATGGTGGCGAAGTAGAAGGCGAACGCGAACGCGAAGCTGGTGAACAGGCTGGAGACGAAGTACAGCCACGGGTGCTTGAGCCCGCGGCGATAGCCGTCCATGATCGTAAACAGCGGCAGCAGAACCACATTCGCGATCGTGTAGTCCTGGCTCGCGGAGTCCGCGGCCGGATTGGTGAACATCAGCCTGATGTATTCGGCCCAGCTCCCGTGCTCGCCCCAGAGCGGGTTGGTGGATCCGTGCGAGTACTCCTGCACGTAGGTGACGTTGAAGTACCAGCCCAAGGCGACCGAAGCGATCCCGACGACGTAATACACGCATTCCAGCGGGGAGAACAACGGTCCGCCGGCCGGGCGGGCGAAGACCTTCGGGTTGGCGGCGACGATCCAGCCGATGACGCTGAGCCCGAGAACTGCATGCACAAGAAGCGAGACCATGGCCGCAGTCTGACCCGGCTCCCAAAGTTTTGTCAATACTGACAAAAGCTGGTGGGGTACCTTAGTTGCATGGTCAGGCCGGCGCAGACGGCGCGCAGCGAACGCACCCGTGAGGCGTTGCGCCAGGCCGCCATGGTGCGCTTCCTGGCCCAGGGGGTCGAGGACACCTCGGCCGAACAGATCGCCGCCGACGCCGGAGTCTCGCTGCGCACCTTCTATCGCCACTTCGGCTCCAAACACGATCTGCTGTTTGCCGACTACACCGGACTGAACTGGTTTCGCGCGGCGCTGGACGCCAGACCCGCCGACGAACCGGTTATCGATTCCGTTCAGTCGGCCGTCTTCGCGTTCCCCTATGACGTTGAGGCCGTGGCGAAAATCGCCGCAATGCGCGGCGGTGAGCTGGACCAGGACCGCATCCATCGCCACATCCGCGACGTCCAGGCCGACCTCGCCGACGCCATCGAGGCGCAACTGGAAAGGCGTAGCTGCGAGGCGCAACGGAAGCCCGACGCGCGGCTACGGATCACCGTGACCGCCCGTTGCATCGCCGCCGCGGTATTCGGCGCGATGGAAGCCTGGATGGTCGGCGAGGAGCGATCCCTCGGGGAGTTGGCGCGGATGTCGCATGTCGCGCTGGAATCGCTGCGGGAGGGCATCTCCGGTACCTGGGTGACCACAGTTTCGTCATAATTGACAAAACTTTGGCCGCATGCCAGCCTGCTGTGCGGGAGGTCATATGTCTGATTACGACGCGATAGTTATCGGTGCCGGGCACAACGGCCTGGCGGCGGCGGTGCTGCTGCAGAAGGCGGGATTGCGCACGGTGTGCCTGGATTCCAAGCTGTACGCCGGCGGAATGGCATCCACGGTGGAGCTTTTCGACGGGTACCGGTTCGAGATCGCCGGCTCGGTGCAGTTTCCCACCTCGAAGGTGGTGGTCGACGAACTCGGCCTGGACACCCTGCCGACGATCGACCTTGACGTGATGTCGGTGGCGGTGCGCGGCGTCGGCGACGATCCGCTGATCCAGTACAGCGACCCCATCAAGCTGTTCACCCACCTCAACGAGGTGCACGGGGCGGACGCCGTCAACGGGATGGCGGGGCTGATGGCGTGGAGCCAGGCGCCCACCCGGGCGCTCGGCCGCTTCGAAGCCGGAACGGAGCCCAAGACCTACGACGAGATGTATGCCTGCGCGACAAACGAATTCGAACGGTCGGCGATTGACGACATGCTGTTCGGTTCGGTCACCGACGTGCTGGACCGCTACCTTCCCGACCGGGAGAAGCACGGTGCGCTGCGCGGCTCGATGACCGTGCTCGCCGTCAACACCCTTTATCGCGGGCCCGCCACGCCGGGCAGCGCGGCGGCGCTGGCCTTCGGGTTGGGCGTCCCCGACGGTGACACGATGCAGATGAAGAAGCTGCAAGGCGGCATCGGGGCGCTCACCTCGCACCTGAGTGAACTGCTTGAAAGCCACGGCGGTGAGGTCCGGCTGCGCAGCAAGGTGACCGAGATCCTCGTCGAGGACGGGCGGGTGAGTGGGGTGCGCACCGAGGGCGGCGAGACGTTGACCGCCCCGATCGTCGTGTCCGGCATCGCGCCCGACACCACCCTGAACGACCTGATCGACCCGGCCCTGCTGCCCGGCGACATCCGGGAGCGATATGCCCGAACTGATCACCGCGGCAGTTACCTGCAGATGCACTTCGCGCTCGAGGAGGCGCCGGAATTCGCCGCGCCCTACGAGGCGCTCAACGACCCGGCCATGCAGGCGTCCATCGGCCTGTTCTGCACGCCGGAGGAAGTGCAGCAGCAGTGGGAGGACTGCCGGCGCGGCATCGTCCCGGCCGACCCGACGGTGGTGTTGCAGATACCCACGCAGAACGACCCGGACCTGGCACCCGCGGGCAAACACGCCGCCTCGGCGTTCGCCTTGTGGTTTCCGATCGAGGGCGGCGCCGACTACGGCGACGCGAAGGTCGAAATGGGCCAGCGGGTGATCGACAAGATCACCCGGCTGGCGCCGAACTTCGAGCGCAGCATCATCAGGCACACCACCTTCACGCCCAAGCACATGGGCGTGATGTTCGGTGCCCCCGGCGGCGACTACTGCCACGGTCTGCTCAACCCGAACCAGATCGGGCCGAACCGGCCCGGCCCGAAGGGCTTTCGGGGGCAGCCGATCCCGATCGAGGGCCTGTACCTGGGCAGCGCGGGCTGCCACGGCGGACCCGGCATCACGTTCATTCCCGGCTACAACGCCGCCCGGCGGGCGCTCGCCGAGCGCGCTACCTAGGGATTCGAGCGGGCGGCAGGTCGAACCAAGCGGCCCGCTGCGACGCGGGCTACGCTACCCAGGAACCTCAGCACCACCGGTGTTTGGCGGATCTCCCGAATGAGCAGTCAGCTGCCCTCAGAAGCACCGCCGTCGGTGCTCGGTACGGGAGGTAGCGGTGCGGATCGGGCCCTTGGACGTCTCGACGGTCAACGAATGGGCCCCGGCTCCCGGCGCGTTGTTCTCCTGGCATCCGTCGCCCGATACCCGCGCCAAGGCCCTCGAGGCGCCGGCGAGCGCCGTGCCGCCCAGTTACGTTCAGGCGCGGCACCTTCGAAGCCTGCGTGAACAGGCCGCGCGCGGCCTCGACCATTCTCGGCTGCTGATCGCTTCCGTGGAGGTGCTGGGCCAGTGCGATCTGCGCGCCATGACCTACGTCATCAACGCGCACCTTCGCCGGCACGACACCTACCGCAGCTGGTTCGAGTACCTCGACGCCGACCGCATCGTGCGGCACACCATCGACGACGCGGTCGACATCGACTTCGTCCCGACCGGACACGGCGAGCTGACCGGCGCCCAGCTGCGGGACCACATCGTGGCCACCCCCGACTCGCTGCAGTGGGATTGCTTCAGCTTCGGGGTGATTCAGCGCGCGGACCGCTTCACCTTCTACGCCAGCATCGACCACCTGCACGCCGACGGGCAGTTCGTTGCGATGGGACTCATGGAGTTCCAGGCGATGTACGCCGAGCTGATCGGGGGTAATCCACCGGTCGAGCTGCCACCGGCCGGCAGCTATGCCGACTACTGCGTGCGGCAGCGTGCGTATACCTCGGCGCTGACCGTCGACTCCCCGGAGGTACGGGCCTGGATCGACTTTGCCGAGCTCAATGACGGGACGTTCCCGGCGTTCCCGCTGCCCCTGGGCGATGATGCGGTGGCGTATGACGGCGACTTGCTGGGCGTGACCCTGCTGGACGAGAAGCAAACGCATCGATTCGAAACCGCGTGCGTCGCCGCCGGCGCCCGCTTCGTCGGCGGCATGTTCGCCTGTCTTGCCCTGGCGATCCACGAGTTGACCGGTGCGGAAACGTATTTCGCCATCACTCCGAAAGACACCCGCAGCACCCAGGCCGACTTCGCGACGCAGGGCTGGTTCACCGGCCACATACCGGTCACCGTCCCCGTCAGCGGGTCGTCCTTCGACGACGCCGCGCGAAGCGCCCAGGCCTCCTTCGATTCGGGTGCGGACCTGGCGCTGGTGCCGTTCGAGCGGGTCGTGGAATTGGCGCCGTCGCTGCGCAGGCCCCCACCCCTTTTCGCCCTGGTGAATTTCTTTGACGCCCAGGCCAGCCCGCTGTCGGTGATGACCCAGTTGTTCGACGGCCTGAGCGTCGGTGCGCATAGCGACGGCAGGGTCACCTACCCGTTGAGCACGATGGTCGGGCGGTTCGACGAGACGGCGGCGAGCGTGTTGTTTCCCGACCACCCCGCCGCCCGAAATTCCGTCACCCGATACCTGGGTGCCTTAAAATCCGCGTGCGTCCGCATCGCCGACGGCGGGGCGGCGGAGCGTGCACGCAACGTTGCCGACCTCTACCGGCAGGCGGCGCACAAACGCTGAAAAGAATGCGGTTCC
This sequence comes from Mycobacterium sp. E2238, assembly GCF_001672665.1. Lineage (NCBI taxonomy): Bacteria > Bacillati > Actinomycetota > Actinomycetes > Mycobacteriales > Mycobacteriaceae > Mycobacterium > Mycobacterium sp. E2238. Next base: position 13,525 of record NZ_LZKF01000242.1, read on the forward strand.
GATGCCATTAGCGAAGACTGGCCAGGATGACCCGGCGGGTGGCTTCTCCCGGCTCGGGCGGCTGATCGCACGAAGGCCATGGCTGGTGATCGGCGCCTGGCTCGCGCTCGCGGGAGTTCTCGGGCTGACCGCGCCGTCGCTGGAAGAGATCTCGCAGCAACACCCGGTGGCCATCCTGCCGTCCGACGCGCCGGTGCTGGCCGCGACCCGCGAAATGAACGCCGCGTTCGGTGAAGCCGGGTTGCAGAGCATCGCGGTGGTGGTGCTCAGCGATGCCGGCGGGTTGAGCCCGGCCGACGAAGGCACCTACCGGAAACTGGTCGAAGCCCTGCGCCGGGACACCCGAGACGTGGCGATGGTGCAGGACTTCGTTACGACACCGCCGCTGCGTGAGCTGATGACCAGTAAGGATCACCGCGCCTGGCTGCTGCCCATCGGGCTGCCCGGCGACCTTGGCTCGCCGCAGTCCAAACGGGCGTACAACCGCGTGGCCGGCATCGTGAAACAGGCCGTGGCGGGATCCACTCTGACGGCCAACCTCACCGGGCCCGCGTCTACCGTCGCCGACCTGAACCTCACCGGCCAGCGCGACAGGACGCGGATCGAGCTCGCGATCATCGTGCTGCTGTTCGTCATTCTTCTGGTCATCTACCGGAACCCCGTCACGATGCTGCTGCCGCTGCTGACGATCGGCATGTCCGCGGTGGTGGCCCAGCGGTTGGTGGCGCTGGTAGGACTGGCCGGGCTGGGCATCGCCAACCAGACCGTCATCTTCATGAGCGGGATGATGGTCGGCGCCGGAACGGATTACGCGGTCTTTCTGATCAGCCGATACCACGACTACGTGCGCCGGGGGATGGACTCGGATCGGGCGGTGATCTGGGCGTTGGCGTCCATCGGCAAGGTGATCGCGGCGTCGGCCGCCACCGTGGCGGTCACGTTCCTCGGGATGATCTTCACCCAATTGGGCATCCTGCGGACCGTCGGACCGGTGCTGGGCATGTCGGTGGCCGTCGTTTTCTTCGCCGCGATCACGCTGCTGCCGGCCCTGCTCGTGCTCGCCGGGCGCCGCAACTGGGTCGCGCCGCGCGGCGATCTCAGCCGCCGCTTCTGGCGGCGTTCGGGCGTCAACATCGTGCGCCGGCCCAAAACTCACCTGCTGGCCAGCGCGCTGGTACTGGTGATTCTGGCCGGGTGCGCGGGCCTGGCCCGCTACAACTACGACGATCGCAAGGCGCTGCCGGGCAACGTCGAGAGTTCGGTCGGCTATGCCGCACTGGACAAGCACTTCTCGACCAATTTGATCATCCCCGAGTACCTGTTCATCTCCTCGCCGCAGGACCTGCGCACGGCGAAGGCCCTCGCCGATCTCGAGCAGATGGCGCGGCGGGTCAGTCAGGTGCGGGGCGTCGCGATGGTCAGAGGCATCACCCGGCCCACCGGGCAGTCGCTGGAGCAAGCCACGACTTCCTGGCAGGCGGGCGAAGTCGGCGACAAACTGGGCGCGGGTTCCCGGCAAATCGTCGACCATACCGGCGATCTCGATCGGCTGGTGGGCGGCGCCAACCAAATGGCGGGCAAGCTCGGCGACGTACGGACCCAGGTCAACCAGGCGGTGTCCGCCGTGGGCGGTCTCGTCGACGCGCTCGCGACCCTGCAAAATATCTTCGGCGGGAATCGGGCGCTGGCCGAACTCGAGGGCGCCGAGCGGCTCGTCAACGGCATGCGCTCGCTTGGCGACGCCATCGGCGCGAACGCGAACTTCGTTGCCGAGAACTCCGATTGGGCCAACCCCGTGCTGGGGGCGCTCGACAACAGCCCGATGTGCAGTGCCGAGCCCGCCTGTGTCAATGCGCGCGGGGAACTGCAGCGGCTGGTGACGGCCCGCGACGACGGAACGCTGGGCAAGATATCGGAGCTGGCCCGCCAGCTGCGGGCGACGCAGGCCGTGCAGACCCTCGCGGCAACGGTTTCCGGGTTGCGCCGGGCGTTGTCCACCGTCGTCGGCGCGATGGGTTCCCTGGGGATGGGTAGCCCGGGCGGCATGCGGGCCAAGATCACCTTCTTGCAGCAGGGGACCAACACCCTCGCGGACGGCAGCCGGCAATTGGCCGACGGTGTGCAGCAATTGGTGGACCAGGTCAAGAAGATGGGCTTCGGGTTGGGCGAGGCGTCCGCGTTCCTGCTTTCCATGAAGAAGGAGGCCACGACGCCGGCGATGGCCGGGTTCTACATTCCCCCGCAAGCGTTGTCGTATGCCACCGGTGAGGGCGGCAAGCCAGCGGCATTGCCGGGCGGGGCGCAGGATCTGCTGGGCGGGATGACGGCCGAGCAACTGAAAAGGCTTGCCGGGGCGTTCGTTTCGCCCGACGGCCACTCGATGCGGTACCTGATCCAGACCGACCTCAATCCGTTCAGCACCGCGGCGATGGACCAGGTCGACGCGATCAGGGCGGCCGCGCAGGGCGCCCAACCGAATACGTCGCTGGCCGACGCCAAGATATCGGTGGTGGGGCTACCCGTCGTGCTGAAGGAGACGCGCGACTACTACGACCACGACCTGCGATTCATCATCGCGATGACCACCTGCGTGGTGCTGCTGATTCTGATCGCATTGCTGCGCGCGGTCATCGCGCCGCTGTACCTGATCGGCACGGTGATCGTCTCGTACATGTCGGCGCTGGGCATCGGCGTCATCACGTTTCAGTTCATCCTGGGCGAAGAAATGCATTGGAGCGTACCCGGATTGACGTTCGTCATCCTGGTCGCGGTGGGTGCCGACTACAACATGCTGCTCATCTCTCGACTGCGTGACGAATCCGCGCGTGGACTGCGTTCCGGCGTGATCCGGACCGTGTCCTCAACCGGCGGGGTGATCACCGCGGCGGGCCTGATCATGGCCGCGTCGATGTACGGCTTGGTATTCGCCAGTCTGTCCACGGTGATTCAGAGCGGCTTCGTTCTGGGGACGGGACTGCTCCTGGACACGTTCCTGCTGCGCACCGTGACGGTGCCTGCCATCGCCGTGCTGGTCGGTCGGGCGAATTGGTGGTGGCCGCCCGGTTTGGTTTCCGTCACTCGGTGGCCGCTGCGGCGGCATCGCGGCCCGGTCAAACGCAAGCGGCTGCTGCCGGACGAAGAGAAGGTGCCGACGCGCACGGCCGAGCAACTGATCGGCTTTTCTCCGCGCGACGGCCTGAGGCTCTAGCCGCTGTCACTTCTTGGCTTTGACCACCGCGCGAACGACTTTCGGCAACACGCCGCCTCTGCCGAGTCGTGGACCCGGGCCGAGGTTTCGGGCCAGGTTGGCGAGCCCCAGCGAGTTGGTGGCCAGGTTGACGGCGGCGCCGGCGCCACGGACGGACCAGGAGGCGGCGGAGATGGCCGTAGGTATGTGGACGATGCCATTGATCATTTGGACGGGGTTGTGCGCCGGCCCCGGGTCGTACGCCCTGTCGACCAGAGGGCGCAGCACAGCGTCAATCGGCCCGACCGCCTCGGCCGGCATGCCCGCCCCGTCGACTAGTGCCCGGGCCAGCGGCAGCTCGGGGTTCCGGATGAAATACGTCGTCGAGGTGCCGCCCAGGCTGTTCGTCGTCCTCTTGATGTCCCAGGGCGCGACGCGGGACGGATCAGAGAAGGCCGTCGCACTGTGGCCGTAATATCCGCCGGCGGCAATGGCATTCAGGTCGGCCAGCAGATTGCCGGGATGGTTGGGCGGGTCGGAGAAGGGGTCATACTGGCCGACGATGTTGATCGTGTCGTACTGGCTTTCCACCGGAGCCGGGACGGTGTAGTCGATGATCGGCACGTGCGTCCCGGGACCGAACGCCTGGTAGAGCAGGTTGTTGGGGTCACCGGCCTTGATGAAGGTGAGCTGGCCCGGCGGCGGCGCGGTGGGATCGTGCGCCAGGCGCGCTTGCTCGCGGTCGAGCGCCAGCGAGCCCTGAGACAGCCCGGCCACCGAGATCGGCCCGTCCGTGGTCCGGATCGCGGCGTCGAGGTTGTTCGCCCCGGTGTTCACGGAGCTGTTGACTGTCGGCGAGTTCAGGCCGGTGACCGGCCAGAAGCTGCCCGGATAGGGCACCACGCGCCTGACGGCCCCGGGGCTGTAATAGTTCTCGTCGATCTGGGGCTGCATCGCGGGGTTGAAGTGATACAGCGACCTCAGCGGCCCGTACGGGGACGGCGCCGTGCCGGGCACTATCAGAGCGGTGTCGGCGGCGGCGACGCCATCATCGAAAAGCGTTGCACACGTGAGCATTCCGACGGCAATGGCCCCGGCGAGCAGCTTGTTCACAAACTCCCCTCACGGCCGATCGAAAACTATAGCTGGATGCTACCCCGCACCGAGGTTGATCAGGCCGAGGACGAGCATGAAGCAGCCCCCGGCCGCCACCAATACAGCGATGTCGCGGTGGCCGCGGGAGCGCAGCCAGGTTTGCAGCGCGGCCATGAAGGCGCGCGTGCGCTGCGGCGCCGCCAGGAACCCGATCAGCGGGATCTCGGCCACCGTGAACGCCACCAGGTTGAAGGCGACCAGCGCCTGCACCTGCGCGACCGGTGCGGCGTGCGAGGCGAGGATGGCGGCCATCGAGCCCATGTAGTTCGCGGACGGCAACGAAGCCCCCATCCCGCTAGCGGCTGCGACAGTTAGCGAGTTGCCTCGCAAGAAGATGCGTGCGCGTTCGGCAAGCTGCTGGCGACCGCTCGGTGCGGTCCCCACGAGCAGGGCGACGCCCCCACTGCCACCGACTGCCGCGTCCGCCGGCGCGGGGCGTGCGATCCTGCGCCGCACGACGTTGGTGGCCAGCGCGACGGCGACGAGCAAAGCGACGAGCCCGGATGCGATCTGGACCTCGGCCACGCTGAAGTGGCCGACCACCGGCGCGGCCCTGAGGACGAAGAGCACGATCAGGCCCGCACCGACTCCCATGGCGAAGCCACCGCACAAGAACATGAGCAGTTGCAAAAGCGGGCGCCGACGGCCGAGCAGCAGTATCACCAGCCCGACGCGTATCGGTTCGAAGATCACTGCGCCGGCCAGTATCAGCACGGTGATCCACATGCTGGGCAACCGTACCCGACCGCGCCGCGCCCCGGACCGAAACTCGCCCAGCCAAGCCGGCGGCCTGGGCAGGCCCGGAATTGGACGCCTTCCATTCAAGCAGCCGTAATTCGCGCGTAACGCCCCCCGGAGTTTCGCAGAGCGGCCGCTACCCGAAGCGGTTATGCTGAGGATTCCCGCAGCACCACTTGCGGCTGGAGAAATCCTAGGTCGGCGGCTCGATCTGTCGGTTCGGCGCCACTGTCGTTGTCCGCCAAGGGATTTCGTGGAAGAGCGTGACCACGCCTGGCCGCGGGGCAGCTGCGGGCGCACTGGCGGGCTCGGCTCCGTGGCGATAGCGCGGACGGCAGGTCGTCTGAAGCAGCGCTTGGCGGGCCGCTCAGCTCGGGCTATGCCGAGCCGAATAGCGCGGAGGTGCAGGGCATTCAGTGTTTGGCATAACGACACTCCAAGACTGGACACCGCAAGCCGGCCCCGTCATCTGCTGGCATGCTTCGCCCGCGGCAAAGGCCAGGGCGGCTGAAGCGCCAGTCAGTCCCGTACCACCCAGTTATCAGCAAACACAACATCTTCGGCGCTATAGCGACCACGCGGCGCGGGGGCTGGACATGTCGCGCTTGATGATCTTCACCTGGGATATCCCGGGCCGCTGCGACGTCCGCGCCATGAATTACGCGATCAACGCACACATTCGCCGGCACGACACCTACCACAGCTGGTTCGAGTATCGCGACGCGCGACACATCGTTCGCCATACCCTCGCGGACCCCGGCGATATCGAACTCGTCCCGGTCGACCACGGACGGCTGACGCCGAAAGAACTGCGAGACCACATCTCGACCCCGCAGCCGCTGCAGTGGGATTGCTTCTTCTTCGGGGTGGTGCAAAGCGGCAGCCACTTCACCTTCTACGCCAGCATCGCCCACCTGTGCGTCGACCCGATGATCGTCGGCGTCCTGTTCACCGAGATTCACCTGATGTACGCCGCCCTGGTCGGCGGCGAGGCGCCCATCGAACTCCCGGAGGCCGGCCGGTACGGCGACTACTGCGTCCGGCAGTGGGAGGAGATGGCCGCGCTGACGGCGGACTCCCCCGGGGTGCGCGCGTGGGTCGCGTTCGCCGCGGCCAACGGTGGAACGCTGCCGTACTTCCCGTTGCCCCTCGGCGACCTCGCGGTGCCCTACGCCGGCAAGCTCGTCACCGAGACGCTGATGGACGAGCGGCAGACGGAACGGTTCGAGCGGGCCTGCGTCGGTGCGGGCGCCCGTTTCAGCGGCGGTGTCTTCGCGTGCGCGGGCCTCACGCAGCGCGCGTTGACCGGCGCCGAGACGTTTTCGGTGGTGACCACCACCGATACCCGCAGAACGCCAACGGAATTGATGACGACGGGCTGGTTCACCGGCCTGGTTCCGGTCATGGTCGGCGTCGGCGCGGGGGTGTTCGAAGACGCGGCACGTTCCGCGCAGACGTCCTTCGACTCGGGGATCGAGCTGGCGACCGTGCCGTTTGACCGTGTGCTGGAGTTGGCGCCGCCCGAGGCGGGCCTGGGCAGGCCGCGTCCCGGCAACTTCGTGATGTCGTTCCTGGACGCCAGCATCGCCCCGCTGTCCGCCGTTGCCAACTCCGACTTGAACTTTCGGATCTACGACGAGGGCCGGGTCTCCCATCAGGTTTCGCTGTGGGTGATTCGGCTGCAGCGCGAGACCAAGGTGACGGTGCTATTCCCCGACAACCCGGTCGCCCGCGAATCGGTGGGCAGCTATATCCAAGCGATGAAGTCGGCGTATGTCGGGGTCGCCGACGGCAGGCGCAACCAGGCTTTTGCGCACTCGCGCGCGACGCTAACCGCGCTGAGCTAGCAGCTCATCCAGGAGTGCGGTGAACTCTTCCGGTCGCGCGGGCGTGAACGCGGGGCTGGGCCGGACGCCCGGCACGTCCAGGGTGACCAAGGTTGACTTGAACGGCCGGCTCACGTCCAGCGGTAGCCAGCGACGAAAGTCCGAGCTTCCCCAGATCCTGAACCGATGCGTGAGCAGGCCCAGACCTTCGGCCTTGTATCCACGAATCGATTTCAGCGCAATGACTTTCGACGTTCCGGAAGGGAAGTGGTAGCGGCGGAGCGTGATAGCCGCACGGTCCAGCTGAACCAACCCGTCGTCGTAAGACCGGCCTGGGCTGTCGTTCATGCTCGCGCACTTCGCAGTTGGTGACCCCGCGCCGTCAGGCACCGCCCGTCTTCCAATCGCCACTGCCAGCCATGCAGGTTGCAGGTCAACGTATCGTCTTCCACCACACCGAATTTCGACAGGTCGGCTTTAAGGTGTGGGCAGCGGCGCTGAATCTCCCAGCCGTCCAGCGTGACCGATGACGAATCGTCGTGCGTCTCGGCGAACCAGCCGTCGGCGTAGGCGATCCGTTCGTCGGTGAGGCACTTGAAGAAGGTGTACAAATATTCGTTGTAGCCGCCGACGCGCCAAGCCCGGAAACGGGTGGACAGGAAGATGGTGTTCACCCAGTCCGGTTCCCGGTCCCGCAGTACGGTGCGGACCAACTCCGGCGCGATGGCGAAACCGTAGCGCACCTTCTCATCGGGAATGCGTTCGCGCACGGCACGTTTCGGGAAGTCCAGCACGACCGTCTCCGGGCCGATCACCAGCTCGACGGGATAGCCGATGCCGTCGCAGATCTCATCGCTCTGGGACATGATCGGTTCGAACAGCGCGCGCAGCTGCTCCAGCAGGGGTTCCCCGGTGGCGGGCGCCCAGCTCGCGCGCTCGGCGGCCACGACCGGCGCCATCCGCTCGGCGTAGTCGGCGATGTAGGCGCGCTTCCCGGTGGTGAAGATCGCCTCGACCTGATCGTCGGGCAGCGGGTGGCTCAGCGCATTCAGGGTGGTGCCGGTGAAGTCCGCGGTCGAACCGGGGATCATAAGCAGGCCGCCGTCGCTCCCGTGAGTGCGCAGCTGGTCAAGGAACACCATCTGGTCCGGGAAGATGTTGGCCGCATCGCCCTGGTCGTCGTTGAGATGACGCAACTCCGGATCCAGAAAGCACGGCGGCCCGGCCGACGGGATGACCCACGTCGCGCCCACCTGGGCGATGTACTGCCGGGCACGGTCCATCTGCCGCTGCCGCTTCTGGACCCCGAACGACTCCTTGGCGCGTGCGGGCATGTCGTACACCATCGGGTACCAGATCGCGCCGGAGTACTGCAGCATGTGCACGTCGATGTGTCCGAAAGCCGAGCTCAGTACGTCGAGATCGACCGGCCGTGCGTCGTTCATGTTGAAAGCCGTCGTTACGCCGTCGGAAACCACCAGCGCCGAGTCGCCGAGCGGGCCGTCGGCCGGCGCCCGCAGGGCGATGATCATGACCTCGAGATCGCCCTTCGGGCCGCTGACCCGGTGCTTGACCGAGTTGCTGGTCTCGAAGAACCGGTAGAACCCCAGCTCCTGCAACGCGTTTCGCAGGTCCGGCACCGGGAAGTCGGGCAGCAGCACCACTGCGTCTTTGTTGACGTGCTCGGCCAGGTTCTTGGCGTCGAAGTGGTCCTTGTGCAGGTGCGACACGTACAGGTAGTCGCAGTCGCCCAGCCGGTCCCAGTCCAGGCCGCTGTTGTCGGGAAACGGAAACCAGGACGCGAAGTAGGCGGGATTGACCCACGGGTCGCAAAGGATGCTGCCCGCGGGCGTCTCGATCAGAAATCCGGCGTGACCTACGCTTGTGACCTGCACAAATACCTTCCTGGGGCCGCTTCGAGGACCTGCACGGCCCGCGGCCGGGTAACGGCTTTTTCAGCCTCCGAGCTTAGCGCGGGGCGGCCTCTTCTTTGTCGGCACTTCGATTGACTCCGGGGCCGACTCACAGCGGGGAGCACTAGGCTGATCTGCTGTGGAACCGGTATACGGGACTGTCATTCAACTTGCCCGCTTGATATGGCGCATACAGGGTCTCAAGATCACGGTCACGGGCGTCGAAAACCTGCCCAAAAGCGGGGGTGCGGTCATCGCCATCAACCACACCGGCTACCTCGACTTCACGTTCGCGGGTCTGCCCGCCTATAAGCAGGGTCTGGGCCGCAAGGTGCGCTTTATGGCCAAGCAGGAGGTGTTCGACCACAAGATCACCGGGCCGATCATGCGCAGCCTTCGGCACATCTCCGTTAATCGGCAAGACGGGGCCGCCTCCTACGAGGAAGCCGTCAGGAACCTCAAGGACGGTGAGCTGGTCGGCGTCTATCCGGAAGCCACCATCAGCCGCAGCTTCGAGATCAAGGAATTCAAGTCGGGTGCCGCGCGGATGGCGGTCGAAGCCGGGGTGCCCATCGTTCCGGTGATCGTCTGGGGCGCGCAGCGCGTCTGGACCAAGGGGCACCCCAAGAAGCTGTTCCGCCCCAAGGTGCCCATCATGGTCGTCGTCGGCGAACCGATCGAACCGACGCTGGGCGTCGAGGAATTGAAGGGGCTGCTGCACTCCCGCATGCAGCACCTGCTGGAGCGGGCGCAGGAAATGTATGGGCCGCACCCGGCGGGTGAGTTCTGGGTGCCGCGCCGGTTGGGCGGCAGTGCCCCGTCGCTGGCAGAAGCCGCCCGGATGGATGCCGAAGAGGCGGCCGCTCGCGCGGCGCGCCGGGCCGGATCCGCGGGAGCACCGGAGTAGCGATCGATGGTGGAACCGGTCTTCCGCACGCTCGAGATCCTGGCTCGGCTGACGGTTCTGGCCACCGACACCCGGATCTCCTACGGCGGCGAGGAGAACATCCCCGACTCCGGTGGCGCCGTGGTCGCGATCAACCACACCAGCTATGTCGACTTTCTGCCCGCCGCCCTGGCGGTGCATCGCCGGCGCCGCCGGCTCAGGTTCATGATCAAGGCCGAGATGCAGCAGGTGAAGATCGTCAACTTCCTGATCAAGCACACCCGGACCATTCCGGTGGACCGCGGTGCGGGGGCCGGGGCCTACGCGGTGGCGGTGCAGCGGCTGCGCGAGGGGGAACTGGTCGGCGTGTATCCGGAGGCCACCATCAGCCGCAGCTTCGAGCTCAAGGAGTTCAAAACGGGTGCCGCTCGCATGGCCATCGACGCGGACGTTCCGATCATCCCGATCATCGTCTGGGGTGCGCACCGGATCTGGACCAAGGACCACCCGCGCACCCTGGGCCGCACCAAGGTACCGATTAAAGTGCAGGTGGGCGCGCCCGTCACGGCGGCCGAAGATATCGCGCGGACCGACGCCGCACTGCGCGAGTCGATGACCGCGCTGCTACACCACGTGCAAGAGCGCTATCCGCACGAACCGGGGGCGTATTGGACGCCGCGCCGGCTGGGCGGTGGGGCACCGAGCATGGCGGAGGCCGCCCGGATGGAGGCGGACGAGGCCGCGGCGCGCGCCGCCGGTCGTGATGGACCGTCGTCGCGGTAGGCGAAGGAGGACTGATGCCCGAGGGCTTTTACCGGTTGTGCGAGTGGATCGTCCCGCCGATGGTGGCGATGCAGGGGACCAAGATCACCTATCGCGGCCTGGAGAACATTCCCCAGCGGGGTGGCGCCCTGCTGGCCCAGAACCACACCAGCTACCTGGACTGGCTGCCGACGCTGCTCGGCGTGCGTGAGCGCGGACGGCGCGCGTATTTCATGATCAAGGCGGAGATGGCGGAGGTGAAGGCGGTCAACTACGTCATCAACCACGCCAGGCTGATCCCGGTGGACCGCAGGACCGGGCACGACGCGTTCGAGGTGGCCGTGCAGCGGCTGCGGGAGGGCGAGCTCATCGGGATGCACCCCGAAGCCACGATCAGCCGCAGCTTCGAGCTCCGGGAGTTCAAGACCGGTGCGGCCCGGATGGCGCTGGACGCCCAGGTGCCGGTCGTTCCAGTGATCGTCTGGGGCGCCCATCGGATTTGGCCGAAGGATCATCCAAAGAAGGTGTGGCGCAACAAGGTTCCGATCACCGTCGCCGCCGGGCGCCCGCTGCCGCCGCAGGGCACACCGGAGCAGCTCAACGTCGCGCTGCGCGTCGCGATGAACGAGTTGCTGTACCGGGTGCAGGAGGAATACCCGCACCCGGAGGGCGAGTTCTGGGTGCCGAGGCGGCTCGGCGGCTCCGCGCCCACCCAGGAAGATTCCCGGGCGATCCGACTGTCGGAATTGCAGGCGCGGATGCAGAAATACGGCACCGACGGCGTCACCCGACCGGGACAGGACCAGAGCGGAGTGCATTGATCAGACCGGCGACCTGCGAACGCGGAACCGTCAGATGACCTTGCCGGCGCTCATCGCCTGTGACGTCGACGGCACCCTGTTCGACGACAACGAAACCATCACTGCGCGCACCCGCGACGCCGTGCGTGCCGCCGTCGCCGCCGGCGCGACGTTCGTCGTGGCGACCGGCCGCCCGCCGCGCTGGATACGCCCGGTCGTCGACGCGCTCGGCTTCGCGCCGATCGCGGTGTGCGCCAACGGTGCCGTCATCTACGATCCAGCGGCCGACCGGGTGCTGTCGACGCGCACGCTGCCCGTGGACACGCTGGCCGAGCTGGCGGAGCTCGCGACCCGCGTCATTCCGGGGGCCGGCCTGGCCGTCGAGCGAATCGGCGAACGCGCCCACGACACGGCGACCCCGCAGTTCATCAGCTCGCCCGGCTACGAACATGCCTGGCTGAACCCGGACAACACCGAGGTGTCGATCGAGGATCTGCTCAGCGCCCCGGCAATCAAGCTGCTCATCCGCCGAAGCGGCGCCCGCAGCGCCGATATGGCCGCCGCGCTGGCCAAGCATGTCGGCATCGAGGGCGACATCACCTACTCCACCAACAATGGACTGGTGGAAATCGTGCCGCTGGGCACCAGCAAGGCCACCGGGGTGGACGAGATCGCCAGGCCCCTACAGATCGCCAGCGAAGAGGTGGTGGCGTTCGGCGACATGCCCAACGACCTACCGATGCTGCGCTGGGCCGGTCATGGCGTGGCGATGGGCAACGCCCATCCCGACGTGCTGAGCGCGGCCGACGAGGTCACCACCGGCAACAATGAGGACGGGGTGGGCCGCGTGCTGGAACGCTGGTGGCTCTGAGAAGGCTCTTCGGCTAAGTGGCGGACGGGTGCGCCGGCAGCGAGAAGTGTTCGGGCGCCACGGTCGGACCGCTCGGTGACTCCGTCGACAGCGGCGTCGTGATTCCCTCGGCGACCTCGGTGACGTTGCCGGTCAGTCGGTCGTAGTTCAGGGTTCCGTGCTGGAAGTTCTGCGTAATCCGCAGCGGCTCTTGGATTTCGGCGCTGGTGGGCAAGCCGAGCGGACCGCGTTCGTAGCTCAGCGACGCCCAGGCGTCGTAGATCGCGCCGGTGATCGGCTGGGGGCCGGTTTCGGGCGACCAGTACATCGCGCCCCGGGCGAACGTGACGTACCGGGCGTCGCCCTCCGCGCTGTCCTCCGGTGAGGTCGGCGCGCCCAGCGCGCTGTTCATGCCGCCGATGGCCTGCCAGTGCTCGTAGATCGCGCCGCCCTGCAGGGCCTTGATCAATTCCTCCGGCGGATCGTTGAAATGCGAAGCGATGTCGCGTACTTCGTCCATGAGTGCGTAAGCGGCGTTGCCCGGGCAGTCGGTGTTGCCGACGTCGCGGTGGGTGAAGATCGTGGGCAGCGTCGCGACGGAACCTGCCGGGAAGGTGGTGTAGTGGCTACCCGCCGACTCCAATGCGACCGTGCCCTTGGGGTCAACGCCGTCCAAGCCCAGCCGCCAGCCCAGCAGCCGGCCCAGGGTGCGCAGCTGGATCGGCGTCGGCGGCACGTCGTCGAAATTGCCGATCATCGCCACACCCCAGGTGTTGCGGTTGAACCCCCCGGTGTGAAACGCCTCGACCGCTTTGGTGAGCCCCCCGGCGCTGCCCTCGAACACCTGGCCGTACTTGTCGACCAGGGCGTTGTAGGCGATGTCGCACCACCCCAGGGTCTTGCTGTGATAGGTGTAGATGGCCTTGACGATCCCGGCCGATTCCAGCGGGGAGTAGTCGTTGCTGCCCGCGGTGTGGTGCACCACCCCGGCGCGAATCCCGTCGTCGTACTGAGGACTACCGCAACGCAGCGACTCGTCGGCGCCCCACTGGGCCCGGCTGATGATGGCCGGTGCCTGGCCGGGCATCAAGACCCCCGACGGCGGTGTCCACTGCGTCTCCACCGGCGCTTGTGGCGGCGAGATCAGGACGGCTGAGATGTTCTGCCCGAACGGTTGTTCCCGGGACGCCGGCTTGTAGCCGAGGCCGGTCTCGTTGGGCGGCGCGGGCGGCGCTTGGGTCACCGGCGCGTCGATCGGGCGGGTGACGGCGATCTGGACGGTCGTGGTGGTGCCGACGAACACCGGGTCGGTCCCGCGCGGTCCTTCGAGTGACCCGGCGGTTGTCGCGCCGTCGGGCGCCGCCGTCTCGTACTCGGTCTGGTACCAGGGTCCCCACGAACCGTCGGGACGCTTCGCTCGCACCCGGGTCGACGTGCCGGCCAGGTCGCCGGTGAGCGCGACGAGGGAAAACGGGGTGTTCTGCCCGATCTCGCGAACCGTGACGCCGCCGCCCAGCCCGACCAGCGGCTGTTCGGCGAGCTGGGTGCCGCGGGCCGGCGGTGTGCCGGCCGTGCCGCGGTCGCGCGTCGTGTCCGCCACCCAGGACACGATGACGACGGTCGCCGCGATGGCGGTGAGCAACGTCGTCGGCCCGCGACTAGGAGACACCAGGCGATATTACTTGTGTTTCTAATGTTAATGATGAGACGACACGAACTGCGGCGGTGTGAATCTGCACGAAAATCGACGGCACCGCAGAAGAATCTGCGGTGCCGTCTGGTTGAAGGGTTCGCCTGAGTTCTAGACGGGGGGCAGGACCGGCGCAGCGGCCGCGGCTGCCGGCAACGCACCGGCAGCGCCCGCGGCGGCCGGCAGGGCGCCGGCTGCACCGGGCAGGGCGCCAGCGGCACCCGGCAGGGCACCGGCGGCGGCCGGCAGGGCACCCGCGGCACCCGGCAGGGCACCCGCGGCACCCGGCAGGGCGCCGGCGGCACCCGGGAGTGCACCCGCGGCACCCGGGAGGGCACCCGCGGCGCCGTGCTGCATGCCCTGCGTGATTGCCGGCATTACCAGGCCTTTGAGCAGGTCGATGGCCTGGCCTGCACCGAGCTGGTTGGCCGCCTGCATCACGTCGTTGACCAGGCCGCCGCCGCCACTGCTGCTGCCGCCACCGCCGCCGAGGCCGGTGCCACCGCCACC
>NZ_LZKF01000243.1:0-2283 GCF_001672665.1 Mycobacterium sp. E2238
CCTCGGCGTTCCAGCGCGCCACGTGTTGGAACGCCTCGACGTCGAAATCGGCGTCGAGTTGCCGGTTGATCACCGCCGCCGCCGGAGCGGATGAAGCCTCCGCGGCTCTACCTGGCCGCGGCGTGGGTGATCATCGTCGCCGGCATCGTCTTCATCATCTCCACCGTGTTCTTCGCCGGCGCGTTCGTCTGGCATCACCAGCACTGCCACCACCACCACGGCCAGATGTTCAAGCCGGGTGGCGGCCCGGGTGGTCCCGGGCCGGGCAACGGCCCGTGGGGACCTGGATACGGCCCCGGACCGTGGGGGTCCGGTGGGCCCGGATCCGCCGGCGGCCCATGGGGTGACGGCGGTCCCGGGTTGATCGTGCCCATGCCCCCCGGCGGTCCGGGTGTGAGCGGTCCTGGCGGCCCGCCGCCGGCGAGCGCAACCCCCAGCCCCCCGCCGCGACGGCCCTAGCGGAAGGCCCACGCCGAGGTTTTTCTTGACGTGGTCCAGAAAGAGAGCAGGGTTATTGGCGTGCAGCAATTTTCGTCGCCACAGCCCGGAGTCAGCCCAGCAAACGAGGAGAGAGCGAAATGACGGAGCGTTTCACCACCACTGACGCCGGCATCGCTGCGCCCAGCGACGACCAGTCGCTGACGATCGGTCCCGACGGGCCGATCCTGCTGCAGGACCACTACCTGATCGAGCAGATGGCCCAGTTCAACCGGGAGCGCATCCCGGAGCGGCAGCCGCACGCGAAGGGCGGCGGCGCCTTCGGCACCTTCGAAGTCACCAACGACGTCAGCCAATACACCAGGGCCGCGGTCTTCCAGCCCGGCACCAAGACCGACATGCTCGCCAGGTTCTCGACGGTCGCCGGCGAGCGCGGCAGCCCAGACACCTGGCGCGACCCGCGTGGCTTCGCGCTGAAGTTCTACACCAGCGAAGGCAACTTCGACCTGGTCGGCAACAACACGCCGGTGTTCTTCATGCGCGACCCGCTGAAGTTCCAGCACTTCATCCGGTCCCAAAAGCGCATGCAGGCAACGAACTTGCGCGACCACAACATGCAGTGGGACTTCTGGACGCTCTCACCGGAGTCCGCGCACCAGGTGACCTGGCTGATGGGTGACCGCGGCATCCCGAAGACGTGGCGGCACATGAACGGCTACAGCAGCCACACGTACAGCTGGATCAACGCCGCCGGCGAGATCTTCTGGGTGAAGTACCACTTCATCACCGACCAGGGCATCGACTTCCTGACCCAGGAGGACGCCGACCGGCTGGCCGGCGAGGACGGCGACTACCACCAGCGCGACCTGTACGACGCGATCGAGGGCGGGGATCACCCGAGTTGGACGCTGAAGATGCAGATCATGCCGTACGAGGAGGCCCGCAACTACCGGTTCAACCCGTTCGACCTGACCAAGGTGTGGCCGCACGGCGACTACCCGCTGATCGACGTCGGCAAGATGACGCTGAACCGCAACGTCACCGACTACCACACCGAGATCGAGCAGGCCGCCTTCGAGCCGAACAACACCGTGCCCGGCACCGGGCTCAGCCCCGACAAGATGCTGCAGGCCCGCGGGTTCTCCTACTCCGACGCGCACCGCGCCAGGCTGGGGACCAACTATCGGCAGATCCCCGTCAACACGCCGAAGGTCGAGGTGAACAGCTACTCGAAGGACGGCGCGATGCGGATGAAGAACGTCTCCGACCCCGTGTATGCGCCCAACTCCTACGGCGGGCCGCACGCCGACCCGGCGCGTGCCGCCGAGGTGCGCTGGCACGCCGACGGCGACATGGTCCGCGCCGCCTACACGCTGCACGCCGAGGACGACGACTGGGGACAGGCGGGCACCATGGTCCGCGAGGTCCTCGACGACGAGGCCCGGGACCGGCTGGCGCACAACATCATTGGCCACGTCTCCAAGGGCGTGAAGGAGCCGGTGCTCTCGCGGGTGTTCGAGTACTGGCGCAACGTCGATCCCGACCTCGGCAAGAAGGTCGAAGAGGGCGTCCGGGCAAACGGGGGCTGACCTCGTGCCGGGGTGGCTGGCATGATCGCTTCATGACCATGCGGGCTCGCGCGGCCGTCGTCACCCTCGGCCTGGGGGTCGGCGGTGCGGTCGCACTTCCGGTTGCGGCCGCGCACCCCTCCGACCCGGGGGTGGTGAATTACGCGGTCCTGGGCAAGGGGTCGGTCGGCAACATCGTCGGCGGCCCCATGGGCTGGGAGTCGGTGTTCACCCGGCCGGTGCAGGGCGATTGGGTGGACGTTCCGGTGTGCAACAA
>NZ_LZKF01000244.1:0-9500 GCF_001672665.1 Mycobacterium sp. E2238
CCTGCGCACCGGCGAGCTGTATCCGGACCAGATCGCCGACATCGGGGCGGGCGCGACCTGGGCGGCCGACAACCGCACCGTGTACTACCTGACCCTGGATGAGGCGCACCGCCCGGACAAGGTCTGGCGCTACCGGGTCGGCTCCGGCGAGGCCGCGGAGTTGGTGTATCACGAGGCCGACGAACGGTTTTGGCTCGGCGTGGGGCTCACCCGGAGCGAGACCTATGTATTGATCGCATCGGGTTCGTCCATCACCTCCGAGTACCGGTACGCCGACGCCGCCGACCCGCGTGCAACCTTCACCGTCGTGCTGCCGCGGCGCGAAGGCATCGAGTACGCCGTCGAGCATGCGGTGGTCGGTGGGCAGGACCGGTTCCTGATTCTGCACAACGAGGCCGCGGTGAACTTCGCGCTGACCGAAGCGCCGGTGAGCGATCCGACCCGGCAGCGCACGCTGATCCCGCACCGCGACGACGTGCGACTCGACGGCGTCGACGCCTTCGCCGGCCATCTGGTGGTCAGCTACCGGCGGGAGGCGTTGCCCAGGCTCCAGGTGTGGCACATCGATTCCGGAGGGGAATACGGTGAGCCCGAGGAGATTACGTTCGACTCGGAGCTGATGTCGGCCGGTCTTGCGGGCAACCCGAACTGGGATGCACCCAAGTTGCGAATCAGAGCGGGGTCGCTGGTCATCCCGGCGCGGGTATACGACATCGACTTTGCCACCGGAGAACGAACGTTGCTGCGTGAGCAACCCGTCCTCGGCGGTTATCGCACCGAGGACTACGTAGAGCGGCGCGACTGGGCCCTTGCGGACGACGGGACCCGCATCCCGGTATCCATCGTGCACCGCGCGGGGATCGAATTCCCGGCGCCGGCCTTGCTTTACGGCTATGGCGCCTACGAGATATGCACCGACCCCAGCTTCTCCATCGCTCGGTTGTCGCTGCTCGACCGCGGAATGGTCTTCGCCATCGCCCACGTCCGCGGTGGCGGTGAGATGGGCCGGCCGTGGTACGAGCACGGGAAGCTGTTGGAGAAGAAGAACACCTTCACCGACTTCGTAGCCGTGGCAAGGCACTTGGTCGACACGGGTGTCACCCGGCCGCATCAGCTGGTGGCGCTGGGCGGCAGTGCGGGCGGCCTGCTGATGGGGGCGGTCGCCAACCTGGCGCCGGATCTCTTCGCCGGCATCCTGGCGCAGGTCCCGTTCGTCGACCCGCTGACCACCATCCTCGATCCCTCCTTGCCGCTGACCGTCACGGAATGGGACGAATGGGGAAACCCATTGCAGGACAAAGATGTCTATTCCTACATGAAGTCATATTCGCCCTACGAGAATGTCGAGGCCAAGCAGTACCCGGCCATTTTGGCGATGACTTCCCTGAACGACACCAGGGTCTACTACGTCGAGCCGGCCAAGTGGGTGGCGGCTTTGCGGCACGCCAATGCCAACGGCAGTCCGATTCTGCTGAAGACCCAGATGAACGCCGGACACGGCGGGGTCAGTGGTCGCTACAAGGCGTGGCAGGAGACCGCGTTCCAGTACGCCTGGCTGTTGGCTGTTGGCTGTGGCCGAAGGCCACAGTGATGGCGGCGGCTCTGGAGAACGGTGACGGCGGCTCACCCTTCGACCGCGTGGCTCGGTACCTTCTTCGGCAAGAACCACGCCGGAATCATCGTCAACGCGACCAGCACGACAGCCAGCACGTAGACCACCGTGTAGGCGTGGGAAAGACTGTTCATAAGGTTGCCCGCGAAATCGGGACTGGTCGTCTGCCGCGGAATGGCAGCAGGGTCGACCGCCTGCCCACGTCTGGCGGCGTCACCTTGCAGAGCCGCCAACTTGTTTGCACTGGCGATGTACGCGTTGTGATTGAACTGATTGGTCAGTATCACCGCCATCAAGGCGGCTCCGATCGAGCCACCGATCTGTTGGTTGACGCTCATCAACGTCGTCCCGCGGGCGATCTGATGCGGCGCCAGCGACTGCATCAGCGCCGCATTGAGCGGCGTCGTGGTGAAGCCTATGCCCAGGCCCATGACCGTCAACCCGACCAGCAGCATCGGTTGATAGGCGGCCTGCCTGGACACTCCGAAGGTGAAGATGCCCAGACCCACGGCCATCAGCGCGAGGCCGGCCACCACGATCTTGCCCGGCCCCCGCCGGTCCACGAATGCCCCGCCGAGCGGCATGGTCACCAGTGCACCGACTCCTACCGGCACCATGTGCAGCCCGGCCTGCATCGGGGTTTCGTGCATAACGACCTGGAAATAGCTCGGAACCAGCAGCCCGGCGCCAACGAATGCAACGGCGAATACCAGCAACGTCACGTTGACTTCGGTGACAACGCGGTTCTGGAAAAGCCGCAGGTCAATCAGTGGGTGATCGGCGCGATACCAGGCATGCAAGACGAATGCGACGATCAAGGCCAGCCCGAGAAGCGCTGGTACCAGGACGTAGCGGTCGGCCACTGTGCCCCGGCCCGGGATGGACGACACCCCGATCAGGAACGCCGCCACGCCGGGCGACAGCAGTAGCACACCGACGAAGTCGAATGCCTCCGACGGGGCCGAGCGGTCTTTGGCGAACATGACCGCCGCGAGAGCGAATGCGGCGAGACCGACCGGCAGGTTGACGAAGAAGATCCATTTCCAGCCGTAGGAATCGATCAGCCAGCCGCCCAGAATCGGGCCACCGATGGGGCCGAGCAGAATTGGGAGGCCGCCGATGGCCATGAGGCGGCCGACACGTTTGGGGCCGGCCTCGCGCGTCAGGATCACAAAACTCAGCGGCAACAACATGCCACCGCCCACACCCTGGACTACTCGAAAGATGATAAGTGTCAGGATGTTCGGCGCCAACGCGCACAGGAGTGAGCCCAGCGTGAAGAGCAAGATCGAACCCATGAAGAGCCGTTTGGTGCCGAACCGGTCGGCAGCCCAACCCGTTATCGGGATCACAGTCGCGAAGGCGAGCATGTAGCCGGCGATGGTCCAGGAGACGATGGCCTGGGTCGAGCCGAACTGCGCGAGGAAGGTGGGCTGCGCGACCAGCACCACGGTGTTGTCCAAGATCGCCATGATGCAGGCCAGCCCGCACACCCCGGCGATGCGGAGCAGCGCAGCGTCCAGTTTGTCGGGAGACTCGTGTTTGTCCGTGTCCGACTGCCCGGTTGGAGGGGGGTCGCCCGCGGCATCGGAAGGGGCGGAATAGGCCTTCTGCATCGTGTTGCCGAGCATATCTATACCGATACCCTCGCGTAGAAGCTTTTAGGCGTTTGGTTCGTCTGTCGCCCTTTTCCTGCTGGCCAGACGGGTGACCGGTGGTCGGAGCGAAAATGTTCACCCGCGGGCGGGCGCAGTGAACCGTTCGACAAGCTCGTGACGGCCGACCGCCGCCGCGCAGGGCGGCCTCGGGCTATTCACCCAATGTTTGGCTCGCCGGCTTTTTCGGCAGAAAGGACGCCGGAATTATCGTGAACATCACCAACACCACCGCTATCACAAATACCGCCGTATAGGCGTGGGAAAGATCGTGTGCGACCTTGGCCCAAAAACCGGCGTCAAGCGTCTGGTGCGGCATCGCGGACTGGTCGACCGGCACCCCGCTGACGGCGGCCTGCTGCTGTAGCGCCGCAAACTTGTTCGCGGCGACGATGTTGTCGCTCCGGTTGAACTGATTGGTCAGGATCATCGACATCAGCGCGGTGCCCACCGACCCGCCGACCTGATGGCTCACGCTCATCAACGTCGTGCCCCGGGCGATCTGGTGCGGGGCAAGCGCCTGCACCGCGGCGACCGACAGCGGCATCATGGTGCAGCCCATCCCGAGACCCATGATCGCGAGGCCGATCAGCAGCGTGGGCAGGTAGTCGGCCTGCCTGGCGACACCGATGGCGAACGTGCCCAGGCCTGCAGTGATCAGCGTGATGCCGACCAGCACGATCTTGCCGGGGCCCTGCCGGTCCACCAGCGGCCCGGTCAGACGCATGGTCAGCATGGCGCCGAGGCCCTGGGGGATCATGCGCAGGCCCGCCTGCATCGGCGTCTGGTGCAGCACCTGCTGGAAGTAACTCGGAAGCAGCAAGCCGGCACCGAAAAAGGCGCCGGCAAACACCAGCATCGTCACATTGGCGTGAGTGAGCACGGGGTTGCGGAACAATCTCAGATCGATGAGGGGGTGATCCGCACGGCGCCACGCGTGCGCAACGAACCCGGCGATCAAGCCCAGACCGATGGTCGCCGGTATCAGCACGCGGCGATCTGCCACGGTCCCGCAGTGCGGGATCGATGACACCGCGAACAGGAATGTCGCGAGGCCGGGGGACAGCAGCAGCACGCCGACGAGGTCGAAGGTCTCCGACCGCGCCGGGTGGTCCCGGGGAAAGATGATGGCCCCGAGCACGATCGTGATGACTCCGATCGGCAGGTTGATCAGAAAGATCCACCGCCAGCTCGAGGTGCCGATGAGCCAGCCGCCCATGATCGGACCACCGATCGGGGCTAACAGCATCGGGATGCTCAGGATCGACATCAGGCGACCGAGCCGCAAAGGGCCCGCTTCGCGGGTCAAGATCATGAAACTCAGGGGCAACAGCATGCCGCCGCCGATGCCTTGGGCCACCCGAAAGATGATGAGCTGCAAGACGTTCGCGGCCAACGCGCACAGCAGTGAGCCCAGCGTGAACGCCAGCACGGAGCCCATGAAGAGTCGCTTGGTGCCGAACCGGTCGGCCGCCCACCCGGTGATCGGTATGACGGTCGCCAACGCCAGGGTGTAGCCGGTCATCGTCCATGCGACGACGGCCTGCGAGGAGGCGAATTGGTCGATGAAGGTGCGCTGCGCGACGCTGACGACGGTGACATCCACGATCGCCATCACCGTGGCCAGGATGCATACGCCGGAAATGCGCAACAGTCCAGCATCCAGCTTGTCGGGATAGACCGGCTCACCCTCGCCCAGCTGCGGGGCGGGGACGTAAGGCAGCGGGGTGTCGGCCGCTGCGTACGGGGCCTGATCCATGGCGTTGCTTAGCATATCGAACCGATTCCCTCCGCGGTCGCCCGTAGGCCCATGCCGCGCGGCCGAATCTGCAGGACCTGCGGTACCGATATACGCCTGCCGTCTGCGTGTCCTTCACCATTCCGACACCTGAGATCGTCAAACTGCGGGTGTGGCTGGAAAATTGATCGTCTCGGTCTCGGGGATAGGCGAACGTACCCTGCCTGACGTTGAGGCGTTCTGCGCGCAAATGGATGCCCGTAACGTGCCGGTGTCGCTGTTGGTGGCACCCCGGCTCAGTGGTGACTACCGACTCGACCACGACCCGCGCACCGTCGAATGGTTGACCGACCGGCGTTCCGGCGGCGATGCGATCGTGCTGCACGGCTACGACGACGCGGCCACCAAGAAGCGGCGCGGCGAGTTCGCGATCCTTCGGGCACACGAGGCAAACCTGCGGCTGATGGCTGCCGACCGGGTGCTCGAGCACCTCGGGCTGCGCACGCGGCTGTTCGCGGCGCCCGGCTGGGTGGTTTCCCCGGGAGTGATCAAGGCCTTGCCGGACAACGGTTTTCGCCTGCTTGCCGACCTGCATGGCATTACCGACCTGGTTCGGCACACCACGGTGCGCTCCCGGGTGTTGGGTATCGGGGAGGGTTTTCTCACCGAACCGTGGTGGTGCCGGATGGTGGTGCTGTCCGCCGAGCGGATCGCCCGGCGCGGCGGGGTGGTGCGGGTCGCCGTAGCCGCTCGTCACCTGCGCAAACCCGGTCCGCTGCAGGCGATGGTGGACGCCGTCGATCTGTCGCTGATGCACGGCTGTGCGCCCGCGGTTTACCGCTGGCGGCGCGACAAGGCGATTCTCGACGCGGCCTGACCAAGCGTCCCCTCAACCCGTCCGGCGCGGGCACTACCCTGGTCCGACATGAGCGATTCTTCGGCCGCGGGGTTCGGCGCCGATGCCATCATCGTGGGGGCGGGACTCGCAGGGCTGGTCGCCGCCTGCGAACTGGTGGACCGGGGCCTGCGGGTGCTGATCGTCGACCAGGAGAGTAGCGCCAACCTGGGTGGGCAGGCGTTCTGGTCGTTCGGCGGCCTGTTCTTCGTCGACAGCCCCGAGCAGCGCCGTCTGGGGATCCGCGACAGCCACGAACTCGCCCTGCAGGACTGGCTCGGTACCGCAGCGTTCGACCGGCCCGAGGACTACTGGCCACGCCAATGGGCGCACGCCTACGTCGATTTCGCTGCGGGGGAGAAGCGCCGTTGGCTGCGTGACCGGGGACTCAAGCTCTTTCCGTTGGTGGGTTGGGCCGAACGTGGCGGGTACGACGCACAGGGCCATGGCAATTCGGTGCCTCGCTTCCACATCACCTGGGGCACCGGACCCGCTTTGGTCGAGATCTTCGCCCGTCAGCTGCGGGACCGCTCGACAGTGCGCTTCGCGCACCGCCACCAGGTCGACGAGTTGATCGTCGAGGGCGTCGCGGTGACCGGCGTCCGGGGCACTGTGCTGGAGCCCTCTGCCGCGCCCAGGGGCGTGGCGTCATCACGAACGGCCGTGGGGCAGTTCGAGTTCCGTGCTCCCGCGGTGATAGTCACGAGTGGCGGCATCGGCGGCAACCACGAGCTGGTGCGGAAGAATTGGCCCGAGCGGATGGGCCGCATACCCGAGCAGTTACTCAGCGGCGTGCCCGCTCACGTTGACGGCAGGATGATCGGCATCTCCCAGCGGGCCGGTGCGCGGGTGATCAACCCTGACCGGATGTGGCACTACACCGAGGGCATCACCAACTACGACCCGATCTGGCCGCTGCACGGGATCCGGATCATCCCGGGGCCGTCGTCGCTGTGGCTCGACGCGACCGGCAAGCGGTTGCCGGTGCCGCTGTACCCCGGTTTCGACACCCTCGGCACGCTGGAATACATCACCAAATCCGGATACGACTACACGTGGTTTGTGTTGAACGCCAAAATCATCGAGAAGGAATTCGCACTGTCTGGGCAGGAGCAGAATCCCGATTTGACCGGGCAGAGCCTGCGCGAGCTGCTGCGTAACCGGGCGCGCTCCGGGCCGCCGGGGCCGGTGCAGGCGTTCGTCGACCGGGGTGTGGACTTCGTCAGCGCAGACTCGTTGCGGGAGTTGGTCACCGGCATGAACAAGTTGCCCGACGTGGCGCCGCTGGATTACGCCACTGTGGAGGGCGAGGTGACCGCCCGCGACCGCGAGGTGGCCAACAAGTTCAGCAAGGACGGCCAGATCACCGCGATCCGCGCCGCCCGGGGCTATCTGGGCGACCGGCTGGGCCGGGTGGTGGCACCGCACCGGCTGACCGATCCGAAGGCAGGCCCGATGATCGCGGTAAAACTGCACATCCTGACGCGAAAGACGTTGGGCGGCATCGAAACCGACTTGGCCGCCCGCGTGCTGAAAGCCGACGGCACACCCTTGAACGGGTTGTACGCCGCCGGTGAGGTGGCCGGCTTCGGAGGGGGCGGCGTGCACGGCTACCGCGCCCTGGAGGGCACGTTTTTGGGTGGTTGCATCTTCTCCGGCCGGGCCGCCGGCCGCGGCGTGGCCGACGACATCGCCTAGCGCTGTGGCCCATCGCCGAACGGCACGCCGGCGTGACCCTCGAGGTGAGTAGCGGTCAGAAGGTGACCGCGTCCTCCTCGGGCAGCACCTGGAAATCGGTCGTGGTCATCTCGGTGAGCCGGCCGTAGTAGATCCCCCGTGCATCCGGGGCGATGATCCCTTGGTGGATGGGCACCGCACGCGCCGGCGCCACCGCGCGCAGGTAGTCGACGGCCTCGGCGATCTTCATCCACGGGGCGGCCGCCGGTGTCGCCAAGACGTCCACGGGCTCGTCGGGCACGAAGAGCGCATCACCGGGGTGCATCAGCCTGGCGCGATGATCGCCGTCGCCCACCAGAAATGAAATGTTCTCTATCACAGGGATTTCGGGGTGAATTACGGCGTGTTTGCCGCCGACCGCGCGAACCGTCAGCTCACCGATCGTCAGCTCGTCACCGACGTGCACGGCCTGGCACGGCGCGCCCAGCTGGGCGGCGGTCTGCGGGTCTGCGTACAGCGCGGCGTCCGGGTTGCCTTCGAGCAGCGCCGGCAGGCGGCTGCCGTCGACGTGGTCGGGGTGCTGATGGGTGATCAGGATGGCCGATAACCCCGTTATGCCCTCAAAGCCGTGCGCGAACGTTCCAGGATCGAAGAGCACGCGGGTGTGGTCGAATTCTGCAAGTAGGCAGGAGTGGCCGAAATGCGTGAGCTGCATGACTACGATTGTGCCCTGACGGGGGTGATGCCGATGCGGGTGATCCTGGCGACCATGGTGGTGGTCGGCGGCCTCGGGGTGGCTCTGATCGTCGCTGTGCCCGCACACGCCGAGCCGCAGGCCTGTCCGCCCGTGTGTGACCAGATCCCCGACTCCGCGTGGATCCAGCGCCGGGCGGTGCCGCTGGATCCGGTTTACGGCTGGCCGCCGCTGGCGGGCCTGGCGGCGCAGGTGACCGGGTCGACGCCCGGGCCTCGATTCCGGTTCGAGGAGTTGTGTGCCACACCGCCGGTGCCGCGGGACCCCCGCGATTCGGCCGTCGTGGCACACGCCACGGTCGCCCACCCGGATGGGCAGTGGCAGTTGCAGGCGCAGATCCTGCACTGGCGCGGCGATACGGCAAGCGGCGGCGCCATCGCCGGGTCGGTGTTCAGCAACGCCGTCGCCGCGCTGCGCTCCTGCCAGCAACGTTCGCCGCAGCAATCACCGTCGATCACCAGCGACGAAACGAACCGGATGGCCGCGGTGATCAGCGGTCCGGTCGTCATGCACACCTACCTGCTCGCCCATCCGGCCAGCAGCACGATCAGCGAGCTCACGCTCTGGTCGTCGGGCCCGCCGCAGGTCCCGTGGCCGGCAATGGCGGACGATCCCGTGCTGAACGCCATGACCGCGCCCCTCTGCGAGGCCTACATTGCCTCGTGCCCGTAACGGCCGAGCTGCACTTCCGCCGGTAGAGTTGGCGCGAAGACAGATCTGAGGAGGAGCGCCGGTGGGCCGGGTAGTCGTTCACGTGATGCCCAAAGCGGAGATTCTCGACCCGCAGGGTCAGGCCATTGTCGGCGCGTTGGGCCGACTCGGTCATCCGGGGATCTCAGATGTGCGACAAGGCAAGAGATTCGAACTCGAGGTAGACGACACCGTCGACGATTCGGTGCTGGCCGACATAGCGGAAACGCTGTTGGCGAACACGGTGATCGAGGACTGGACGATCAGCCGGGAGACCAAGTGACGGCACGAATCGGCATCATCACCTTTCCGGGGACCCTGGACGACGTCGACGCCGCGCGGGCGGCGCGGAATGTCGGCGCCGAGGCGGTCAGCCTGTGGCATGCCGATGCCGATCTCAGGGGCGTCGACGCCGTGGTGGTGCCGGGAGGTTTCTCCTATGGCGACTACCTGCGGGCCGGGGCAATCGCGAGGTTCGC
>NZ_LZKF01000245.1:0-35883 GCF_001672665.1 Mycobacterium sp. E2238
GCGGACAGCGCGGCGGCCGCGGTCTCCTCGTCGACGCCCGCCGCGTCGCGCACGATGCGCACCGCGCGCCGGCGCAGCTTCGCGTTGGTCGCGCGCACATCGACCATCCGCGGTCCGTAGACCTTGCCGAGCGCGACCATCACGCTCGTCGAGAGCGCGTTGAGCGCGACCTTCTGCGCCGTGCCCGCGGTCAGCCGGGTAGACCCGGCGAGAACCTCAGGGCCGGTGAGCAATTCGATCACCACGTCGGCAGATGCCGCGCTGTCCGGGTTGTTGACGATCGCGACCGTCAGCGCGCCCACCGCCCGCGCGTGCTCGAGCGCCCCGAGCACGTACGGCGTGCGGCCCGACGCCGTGATCCCGACGAGCGCGTCGGCGGCGGTCAGGTCGGCGAGATCGGTTGGCTCGAAGGCGTCTTCGGCGCCCTCGATCGCCTCGGTCAGCGCCGCCTGCCCACCGGCGATGACACCGCGCACGAGGTCGGTGCCGAACGTTGGCGCACACTCGGCCGCGTCCAGCACACCGAGCCGCCCGGGCGTTCCGGCGCCGGCGTAGATCAGGCGGCCACCGTGCTCGAGCCGCGCGGCGATCGCCTCGGCCGCCGCCGCGATCCGCGGGACCGCCGCCGCCACTGCGGCGTGCGCCTCGCCCTCGGCGGTGACGAGCAGCGCGACGACCTCCCCGATGGGCCGCGCGTCGAGGTCATCCAGGCCGGGCCGCACGGCTTCGGTGGCGAGCGCGTCAAGTCCTTGCACGCCAATGGTTTTCGGTGCCGCCCCCACGCGGATCACGTGCGGCTCGTGGATCGCCCCCAGCCGCAGCGCCCCATCGAGCGCGTCGCCGGCGGCGGGGACGAGGTCGAGCTTCTCCCGCAGCGCTTGGTACCCGGCCAGGCCGCCGACCATCGCGACCGGTCCATCCCCGGCCGCGCGAGCGGTCGCGGCGAGCGCCTCGGCGGCCGCGCCGACGATCGCCAGCGCGGCGGCGTCGCCTTGCGCGGCGAGCACGTCGGGTGCGAAGGACGCGAGCGCGGCGGCATCAGTGAGCTGCGCGGGCCAGGTCTGCGGTGCGCCGAAGCGGGCGCGGGCGGCGTCGAGCAGCGTGGTGGACGGGCCGCGGCCGTCGTGCGCGCGCAGCGCCGCGCGCAGCCCGGCGGCGCCGATCCACGCGCCGCCGCCCTCGTCGCCCAGCCAGGGGCCCCAGCCATCGGCGCGCCGCCACCGACCATCCGCATCGATCGCGAGCGCCACGACGCCGGTGCCCGCGATCAGCACGACGCCCGGCTGTCCGTTCAGGGCTCCGGCGTGCGCGGTCACGGCGTCGCTGGTCACCGCGACGCGCTCCGCCCGCAGCGAGGTCAGCAGCGCATCGCCCAGCGCGCGCGCCGCATCCGGGGCCGCCTCCACCCCGGCGGCGCCGACGATCACCTCGTCGACCGCGCCGAGCTGGCGTGCGACATTCAGGATCGCCGCCT
The DNA here is from genome assembly GCF_001672665.1 of Mycobacterium sp. E2238. Lineage (NCBI taxonomy): Bacteria > Bacillati > Actinomycetota > Actinomycetes > Mycobacteriales > Mycobacteriaceae > Mycobacterium > Mycobacterium sp. E2238. The sequence goes on from NZ_LZKF01000245.1 coordinate 1,475, forward strand.
CCGCGGCCCGCACGCCCCCGGGCGCCGCGAGCCCCGGCGCGCCCGGCCCCTGCGCCCTACGGCCGCATGCCGAAGCCCGGCACGACGTCTTACCCAAATCGACGGCGAGGATCACCGCACCCATCCTTTATCGGCCCGGGCTGGGTGTCGACTGCCGGGCAAACTGGTGTGGTGGAGCCGGCGTTGCTGACCGTGGGGCACGGGACGGCCGACCGTGAGCGGCTGGCGGAGTTGCTCGCCGGCGCCGGGGTGGCGCTGGTGGTGGACGTGCGGCGATATCCGGCCAGTCGGACGAATCCGGACGTGCGTCGGGAGGCCCTGGCAAGCTGGCTGCCCCAACACGGCATCGACTACCGGTGGGAGCCGCGCCTGGGCGGGCGGCGTCACGTCGCGGCCGGAGAACCCGAGCCGGACAGCTGGTGGACGGTGGCCGCATTCCGGGCGTACGCCGCATACACCCGGACGCCCGAGTTCGACGCGGCGCTGGACGAGCTCCTGGCCGACGCCGCCCGGCGCACCACGGCGGTGATGTGCAGCGAGAGCGTCTGGTGGCGCTGCCACCGGCGGCTGATCGCGGACGTCGCAGAGCTCGGTCGCGCGGTGCCGGTGCGGCACCTCATGCCAGACGGCCGCCTCAGCCCACACCGCCCCGCCGACGGTGCTCGCCGCCGCCCCGACGGCCACCTGGTATGGGACGGCTGAGTTGGTGTCAATGCTTTGCCGGTGACTGTTCGAAGTGGTACGAAAGGGCCCCGCCAAGGATTGGTCGAGGTTACTGTCTTGCAGGGGTTGCGGTTCACTTGCCTGGGGGACACATGAGCACGCGGGTTTCCGCTGGACGCTCTCAATTACGAGCGTTGACAAGATGCCGTTAGAGCATGGTCAGATCTTTGCCGGTTACACGATCGTCCGCCTGCTGGGCTCTGGGGGGATGGGCGAGGTTTACTTGGCGCAACACCCGCGACTGCCGCGTAAAGATGCACTGAAGGTGCTCTCGGCGGATGTGTCTGCCGATGCCGACTACCGCGCCCGCTTCCTCCGGGAAGCTGAACTGGCGGCTACCCTCTGGCACCCGAACATCGTGAGCGTGCACGATCGTGGCGAAGACGACGGCCAACTGTGGATGTCGATGGACTTCGTTGACGGCCTGGATCTGGGCCGCCTCCTGGCCGGCCGTTACCCCGCTGGAATGCCGATTGAGGACGTTGTCCGCGTCGTCACGGCGGTCGCCAGCGCGCTGGACTACGCCCACAAACAAGGCCTCCTTCACCGAGATATCAAGCCGGCCAACGTCATGATGACCCATCCCGACGACGAGGCCGAGCATCGCATCCTTTTGACGGACTTCGGAATAGCGCGCAATGTCCACGACATCAGCGGGCTGACCAAGACCAATATGACTGTGGGCACGGTGGCCTACTGCGCTCCCGAGCAACTATTGGGCGAAAACATTGACGGTCGCGCCGACCAGTACTCGTTGGCAGCCACTGCCTACCATCTGCTGACTGGCTCTCAGCTGTTTCCGAACTCCAACCCTGCGGTGGTCATTAGTCGCCACCTCAACGTGTCACCACCACCATTGGCTCACAGCCGACCAGAGCTTGCCCGGCTTGATCCAGTTTTCGCCAAGGCTCTGAGTAAGCAGCCAGAGGATCGGTATAAACGTTGCTCTGATTTCGCGCGAGCCTTAAGCGAACAGTTCAGTTCCGCTGGTGGGCACACGACATCGGCTTCCACCGCATCAGCGCCGAGGGCAACGCCCACAAGCGACCCAACGGCTGGACAATCGCGGCTTCGGCCTTTATCCCTGGTGACACTCATTGCCGTCTTGGTTGTGTCAATCAGCGCGGCCGCGTTCCTACTGTGGCCATCGCAGCATGACCGAGCGGCGAACAGCACCACCAGCACCGCATCACCGGCAGTGCCATCAGTCACTTTCGACAGCATGCGAGATTTTGTCACCAGCTATTACGCTGACCTTCCAGCTCGGCCGAAGGACGCCTGGGCCAAACTTGACGATCATTGCCAGAACCAAACCGGAGAGCGCCAATTTTTGGATTTCTGGGCGACAATCCAATCGGTGACCGTCCTTTCGGTTAGTCCCCGGGACGCCACGAGCGTGGTTGCTCAGCTGCAGTATGTGCGGCGCAATGGCACCTCCGACACCGAAAACCGTTGGCTCAAAATGGCGTTGGTGAAAGGTGTGATGCAACTCGACGAGAGTGGGCGGGTCGGCTCAGTTAATGAGTTACCGACTTCGCCACCGCAACAGCCGTTCTCGCCAAAGGCGATCGATCAAGTATTGCTGACATCTGACGAGCTGACCAAGGTGCTGGGAGTCACCGTCACCAACAATCCGGCCGGGGGCGGCGGAGGCAGCGCGTTGGCAATCAAGTCCTCGTCGTACGGGATGGGCGATCATTCCGGACAGGTCAAACCCCAATCATGTGTCGGTGTGGCCTTCGCTGGCGAACATGATGTCTACGCAACCGCAGATCCAGCTGCGATCAAGGTCCAAATATTTGGAGACCAGTACGGAAGCGGCGGTAGCAACGCAGCAACCTATTACCTCGAACAAACCGCTGTAGTTTTTTCCTCTGCCGAGGAGGCGCAACAGGTTTTGAAGTCTGCGACGGCTCGCTGGAATACGTGCAGCGGTACCGAGGTCGACGTGACGCTCGGCTATGAAAACGGGCGCGGATTCCACTTGGGGGATGTGACCCACGAAGGCGACCTGATCACCATCTCCATGGCATCTTGGGGCGGATTGAACGGGCTGCATGCCTGCCAGCAGGCGCTAGGCGTACGTGCGAACGTCGTTGTGGAAGCCCGAACATGCGAAGAGCCGTCGGTGCCCAATTTCAACTGGCAGCAACCGGTCAATCCGGCATGGGCGTCGCCCACCGCTGCACCGCTCGCGAATGCGATGCTCAACAAGGTGAAGGTCTGACAGACCAGCTGCTAAAGCGATCGCGTGTCGGCCACATCAACGCCAAATTGCTACTAGGTCGGCGCGGCGGGTAGCACGACCGTACCTGGAGCAGCTATCAAGTCGCTGCTGCGGTCCGACTATGGTCCCAGCTCGCAAATAACCCTGCGACCTGCCTTTAGAACGTGTTGACCCTGTCGACGCTGACGAACATGCCGTGTCCGGTGCGGTCGTTGGTGAAACGGGTGCCGTCGGCGGTGGCGTTGATCGTCCAGCCGGCGGCGTTGTAGGTCTTGTAGTCGATCTGGACGGTCGGGATGGCGCCCAGGTTGCCGAGCACCCACTGGACCTTGCCGCCGGAGTCCACACTGACGCCGTTGGCGTGCTCGCCGTCCTGCATGGGGGAGTTGGTGAACGGCGCCTCGCAGCCGACGGTGGTCTTGTTGATCTGGCAGCGCGTGGTGCCCGACTTGGTTTCGATGAACACGTAACCGTTCTGGTCGGGCGGCAGCGGGATGGCGCCGGCCGGCGTGGTCGGGTTGGCCGGCGTCGTCGGCAGGCCGGGGGCCGGGCTGGCGGTGGGCGCCGGCGACGACGTGCTGGGCCTGGGGGTGGGGAACGTGGGCTCGACCGGCCCCGCGCCCGGCGCGGCGACGGGCCGGCCCGCGATGGTGGACGAACAGGCGTCGATCAGCACGGGACTGACCAGCACCGGCGCGATCAGCAAGGATCCACCGGCCAGGCTCCACCGAGCCCTTCGCGAAAACCGCACGCGCCACTCCCGATTATCAGCAATATCGGGAAATCAGATTACGCGCGAAGTGACGAAACCCCGGGTAACCGCGCACGTATCGATGCGGCCCCGATGGTGAAGCTTTACCGCTGTGTGACCGATTGCGTCTCGGCGGCGCGGCGGGCGGCCGCGACGATGCCCTGGTAGCCGGTGCACCGGCAGAAGTTGCCCGACAGGCCTTCCCGGATCTCATGGTCACTTGGGTCGGGGTTGTCGCGCAGCAGCGCGGTCAGCGACATCACGAAACCCGGGGTGCAGAAGCCGCATTGCAGCCCGTGGCACTCCCGCAGCGCCGACTGCACGGGCGACAGGGTGCCGTCCGGTGCGGCGATGCCTTCGACCGTGGTCACCTCGGACCCGTCGGCCTGCACCGCGAACATCAGGCAAGAGCGCACGGCCTCGCCGTCCAGCAGCACCGTGCACGCCCCGCACGCTCCGTGCTCGCAGCCCAGGTGGGTGCCGGTGAGCCCGCACTTTTCCCGTAGGAAGTCCGCCAGCGTCATCCGCGGTTCCACCGCGGCCGTGATCGGAGTTCCGTTGACGGACAGTTCGATTGGGTGTTCACGCATCGCTTGCCCCCAGGGCTTCGGCTATCGCTTGTGTCCACGCGCGGGTGGCCATGGTGGCACCGACCTTCAACCGGTAGGACGCCGACCCTTGCAGGTCGTTGGGAATGTCGTCGAGCCCGCTCATCGCGGCCTCGCCGATCTCCTCGGGGACCAGCTCGCCGACCGGCCTGCCCACAGCGGCGGCCTCGGCCGCCGTCGCGCGCCGGACGGTGGACCCCATGCCCAGCAGCCCGATCGCGCAGCGCGCCAACCGGTCGCGATCGTCGAGCTGGACGGCGACCAAGGCGCCGGCGATCGCGAAATCGCCGTGGCGGCGCGAGAATTCCTCGATGGCGAAGCCGGACCTGCCGTCCCACACGGGGAACCTCACCCCAGTGAGCACCTCGTCGGATTCCATGGTGGTCTCCCATACCCCGGCGAAGAAGTCGGCGGCCGCGATCTCGCGGCGCCCGCGCGGCGAGGCGACCTCCATCACCGCGTCCAGGGTCAGGGCGACCGCCGGGTATTCGCCGGCGGCGTCGGCGTGGGCGATCGACCCGCCGAGGGTGCCCCGGTTGCGGATCTGGAAATGCCCGACGAACGGCGTCACCCGGGTCAACAGCGGAACCGCTTGGCGCACTTGCTCATCGGCGCCGACGGTGGCCTCGGTGGTGCCCGCGCCGATCCACAGTTCCGCGCCCCGGCGCTCGATGCCCTGCAGCTCGGGCAGCCGGGAGATGTCGATCAGATGGTCGAAGTAGGCCAGTCGCATCGCCAGCATCGGCACCAGGCTCTGCCCGCCCGCCAGTATCTTCGCGTCGTCGCCCAACTCGGCCAGCAGGCCCACGGCGTCGTCGATGGTGTCGGGGCGGTGGTATTCGAACGCGGACGGTTTCACCGCTGCGCCTCCTCGAGGAGCGCGGCGATGGACGCCGGGCTGGCCGGCAGCCGCGTGACGGTCACGCCCAGCGGTGCCAGCGCGTCGTTGATGGCGTTGATCACCGCCGGGGTCGAGCCGATGGCCCCGCCCTCGCCGGCGCCCTTGTAGCCGCCGGGCCCGGGCCCGGGAATCTCGACGTGGCCGAACTCGATGGGCGGCACCTCGGTGGCCGTGGGCAGCAGGTAGTCGACGAAAGTCGTTGCCAGCGGGTTGCCGTCGTCGTCGTAGACCATGTCCTCCATCAGGGCGCCACCGATGCCCTGCACCGTCCCCCCGGCGATCTGGCCCTCGACGACCGACGGGTTGATCATCGGCCCGACGTCCTCGCTGACGATGTAGCGCAGCAGCGTCACCTTGCCGGTCGCCACGTCCACCTCGCAGGTGCAGGCGTGGGTCGCGTTGGACCAGTGGATGGGATTGGTCGAGTTGAACCGGGCGGTCGCCTCGAGGTTGGCCGACATTCCCGGCGGCAGTTGCTGCGGCGAGTAGTACGCCACGTAGGCCAGCTCGCCGAACGACACCGACTTGTCCGGGGCACCGCGCACACTGGCCACCGAAAACGCAAGCTCCACTTCCGATTCCGCGGCCTTGAGGTGGTGCGCGGCCAGCGCCACGATCTTCTCGCGCAGGATGGCCCCCGCCTCGCTGACCGCCCCCGCGGTCATCGGCGCGCTGCGGCTGCCCTGCGTGCCGGCCCCATAGGGGGTGACGGCGGTGTCGCCCTGGATGGTGGCCACGTCGTCGATGTCGGCGCCGAGCGCGTCGGCGGTCAACTGGACGACGGTGGTCTCGATGCTGTTCCCGCTCGAGCCGCCGTTGACGTACACGTTGATCTTGCCGGTCGGCTCCATGCGGATGGTGGCGCCTTCGGTGGCCAGGTGGCCGGTCGCCGCGCCGGTCGGCTCGATGTAGGCCGAGAAGCCGAGGCCCAGGTAGCGGCCTCGCGCCAGCGCCTCGGCCTGCTCTTTGCGAAACCCTTCGTGGTCAAGGATTTTCACCGCCTGCTCGAAGGTCTCGATCGGGGCGACGTGGTCGTACGGCATGCCGTTGGGGTTGACGTACGGCATCTCGTCGCGTCGCAACAGGTTTCGGCGGCGCAGCTCCACCGGGTCGACGTTCATCCTGCGGGCGGCGATGTCGAGCAGGATCTCGCGCGCCAGCGTCTCGTACTGCCACGGTCCGCGGTAGGCGGCCAGGCCGCTGGTGTTGGAGAACACCGTCTTGTAGTTGAAGCTGGCCTTGGGCACGCGGTAGGGGCCTGGGAAGAACATCCCGATGGCGGCCGTGGTCAGCACCGGATACGGCGTCGGGTAGGCGCCGATGTCCTGGACGAAGTCGATGTCCGCGGCCGCGATGTTGCCCTCGGCGTCGAAGGCCATGCGGGCGGTGCCGTCGACGTGGCGGGCCTGCCCGGCCGACATCAGGTTCTCGCGCCGGTCCTCGATCCACTTCAGCGCCGCAGGCACCTTGCGCGCGGCCAGCATGATGCACATGTCCTCGCGCATCGGGACGACCTTCTGGCCGAAGCCGCCGCCGGTGTCGCGCATGATGACCCGAACACGTTGTGCCGCAATGCCCAACAGGCGCGCGCAGAACGCCCGCAGTTCGTGTGGGGTCTGGGTGGACGCCCACATTGTGAGTTCGCCCGTGGCGGCGGTCCATTCGACGACCAGGCCGCGGGTCTCGATCGGCACGGGCGCGTAGATCTGCTGATAGATGTGCTCTTTGACGACGCACGGCGCGTTGGCGAACAGCTCTTCGTCCGGCGGGGCGCCGCCCATCCCGCCGGCGACGTTGTTCGGGTAGGCCTCGTGCACCAGCACGTCGGAGTCCTGGGCCCGGGTGAAGTCGCTGACCGCGGGCAGCGGCTCGTAGTCCACGTCGACGAGCTCCAGCGCGTCCTCGGCGACATAGCGGCTCTCGGCGACGATGAGCGCGACGGGGTCGCCGACGAACTTGGCCTCGCCCTCGGCCAGGGGCGGTCGCGGGGTGTCCGGCATGTCCTTGCCGGCGACCGCGTGCCACGCCTCTTTCACGTCCGGGTTGAGGTCGTCGGCGGTGAACACCGCGCGCACGCCGGGCAGCGCCAGTGCGGCCGAGGCGTCGATGCCGTTGATGCGCGCCCGCGCGAACGGGCTGCGCACGAAGCAGGCGTGCAGCATGCCCGGCCGCGAGATGTCGTCGACGAAGCTGCCGCGGCCGGTCAGCAGCCGGCCGTCTTCCACCCGCTGGACGCGGGTACCGGCGTACCGGGGCGCCGGGGCGACGGCGTGCCCTTGTACGTCCTGACTCATGACTCTCCATCCGATGCCGGTGCATAGCGAAGTTATCGCTTTGGGAGAAGTGCAATGTCATCATAGGAGAGTGGGGTTACCGGAGTCGACCCGTCCACCACACAGCGTCGGAGTCCTGCTGGCGGCGGGCGCCGGGCGGCGCTACGGCAAGCCGAAGGTGTTGGTCGAGGGCTGGCTGGACATCGCGGTCGACGCCCTGCGCGCCGGGGGCTGCGCCGGCGTCGTCGTCGTGCTGGGCGCCGCGCAGGTCCCCGCCCCGGCCGGGGCGGTCGCGGTCACCGCGGCGCGGTGGCAGGACGGGTTGAGCGCCTCGGTGCGCACCGGCCTCGAGCAGGCTGGCCGCATGGGCGCGGATTACGCCGTGCTGCACGTCGTCGACACCCCCGACGTCGGTCCCGCCGTGGTGGCGCGGGTGCTCGGCCGCGCGATCGCGTCCCCCGCCGGCCTGGCGCGCGCCGTGTTCGGTGGCCGCCCGGGCCATCCCGTGGTGATCGCGCGCCGGCACTGGCCCGACGTCCTCGCCCGCATCTCCGGCGACCATGGCGCCGGGGCGTACCTGCGCACCCGGGACGACGTCGAGGTCGTCGACTGCGCGGACCTCGCCGGCGGTCAGGACATCGACGAGCCCTAGGCCGCCGCGGTTGGGTCGGCGGCCGGCAGCGCGGCGTCTTGGGCGGCGGCCCGCACCCGATGGCGGACCAGATACCAGCCGCCGATCAGCCCCGGGATGCCGACGGCCATCGCGCCGAGCAACCACGGGCCCTGGACCTTGTCCAACAACATCAGGACCAGTACGCCGGCCAGGAAGGCCAGCGTGAGGTAGCCGCTATAGGGCGCCAGCGGCATCCGGAACTGCGGCCGTTGCACCGTGCCGGCGCGGGACAGCCGGTAGAACCGCAGCTGACTGGCCACGATCGTGCCCCAGGCCACCACGACGCCCACCGCGGCGATGTGGAGCACGATTTCGAACGCCTGGCTCGGTTTGACGGCGTTGAGCACGATGCCCAGGAGGCCGACGACGGCGGTGAGCAGGATCCCGCCGTACGGCACGCCGTTCTTCGTCATCGGCGCGGTGAACTTCGGGCCGCTGCCGTTCATCGCCATCGACCGCAGGATGCGGCCGGTGGAGTACAGCCCGGCGTTCAGGCTGGACAGCGCCGCGGTGAGCACGACGAGGTTCATCACGCTGCCCGCCCCGCCGAAGCCCACCTTGGAGAAGAACGTGACGAACGGGCTCACGTGGTCCCGGTAGGCGGTGTGGGGCAGCAGCAGCGCCAGCAGGACCGTCGACCCGATATAGAAGACGGCGATGCGAAACACCACGGAGTTGATCGCGCGCGGCATGATCTTGTGCGGATTCGCGGTCTCGCCGGCGGCGATGCCGACGAGTTCGACGGCGGCGTAGGCGAACACCACCCCCGAGGTGACGAGCACCAGGGGCAGCAGGCCGGCCGGCAGGAGTCCGCCATGGCTGTCCCAGAGCGCCACGCCGGGGTCGTGACCGTCGACCTTGAATCGGCCGATCAGGAAGACGGTGCCGATGACCAGGAACGTCACCAGCGCGAGCACCTTGATCAGTGAGGCCCAGAATTCGAGCTCGCCGAACAGCTTGACCGAGATCAGGTTCATCGCCAGCACCATGACCAACGCGATCAACGCCAGCGTCCACTGCGGGACGGCCTGGAACGTCGTCCAGTAGTGGCAGTAGTGCGCGATCGCGGTGGTGTCCACGATCCCGGTCATCGCCCAGTTGACGAAGTACAGCCAGCCCGCGGCGAATGCGGCCTTCTCGCCGAAGAATTCGCGGGCATAGGAGACGAAGGATCCCGACGACGGGCGGTAGAGCACGAGCTCGCCGAGCGCGCGCAGGATGAGGAACACGAAGATGCCGCAGATGCCGTACACCAGGAACAGCCCCGGCCCCGCCGACGCGAGCCTTCCGCCGGCGCCCAGGAAGAGGCCCGTTCCGATGGCCCCGCCCAGGCCGATCATCTGTACCTGACGGTTGGTGAGCCCCTTGTGATAGCCCGCGTCTTCGCGGGTGAGCCGCGCGGCGGCGCTGTCGAGCTGTGCCATCAAGCTCCTGCCGGGGTGGCTCCAGGGAAGCTCAGGTTAACCCATCGGCGGGCCGGCGGGCTCGCTGCGCGGGACCCCGGGAACAAGACGGCGGCGTGCGCCGTTAGCATGATCGACAAGTTGAGCGAACCAGACTCAATGCTGGGTTGACACCCCGGTACCGCCGAGAGCAGTCTTGAGCGGGGTTCACTCAGCATAGTGGCACCAAGAAGGCTCTACTCAATCAGGAGGAATCACTATGGCTCGTGCGGTCGGTATCGACCTCGGGACCACCAACTCCGTCGTCGCAGTTCTCGAGGGCGGTGACCCCGTCGTCGTCGCCAACTCCGAGGGCTCACGGACGACGCCGTCCATCGTCGCGTTCGCGCGCAACGGCGAAGTGCTCGTCGGCCAGCCCGCCAAGAACCAGGCGGTGACGAACGTCGACCGCACCATCCGTTCGGTCAAGCGGCACATGGGCACCGACTGGTCCATCGAGATCGATGACAAGAAGTACACCGCGCAGGAGATCAGCGCGCGTGTGCTGATGAAGCTGAAGCGCGACGCGGAGGCGTACCTCGGTGAGGACATCACCGACGCCGTCATCACCGTGCCGGCGTACTTCAACGACGCCCAGCGCCAGGCGACCAAGGAGGCCGGCCAGATCGCCGGTCTGAACGTGCTGCGCATCGTCAACGAGCCCACCGCGGCCGCGTTGGCCTACGGCTTGGACAAGGGCGAGAAGGAACAGACCATCCTGGTCTTCGACCTCGGCGGCGGCACGTTCGACGTCTCGTTGCTCGAGATCGGTGAGGGCGTGGTCGAGGTCCGCGCCACCAGTGGTGACAACCACCTCGGTGGGGACGACTGGGACGACCGGATCGTCAACTGGCTCGTCGACAAGTTCAAGGGCACCAGCGGCATCGACCTGACCAAGGACAAGATGGCGATGCAGCGGCTGCGTGAGGCGGCCGAGAAGGCCAAGATCGAGCTCTCGAGTTCGCAGAGCACCTCGATCAACCTGCCCTACATCACCGTCGACGCGGACAAGAACCCGCTGTTCCTCGACGAGCAGCTGACCCGCGCCGAATTCCAGCGCATCACCCAGGATCTGCTGGACCGCACCCGACAGCCCTTCCAGTCGGTGATCAAGGACGCCGGCATCTCGGTGTCCGAGATCGACCACGTGGTGCTGGTGGGTGGTTCCACCCGCATGCCCGCGGTGTCCGACCTGGTCAAGGAGATGACCGGCGGCAAAGAGCCCAACAAGGGCGTCAACCCCGACGAAGTTGTCGCGGTGGGAGCGGCTCTTCAGGCCGGTGTTTTGAAGGGTGAGGTGAAAGATGTTCTGCTGCTTGACGTTACGCCGCTGAGCCTGGGCATCGAGACCAAGGGTGGCGTGATGACCAAGCTCATCGAGCGCAACACCACGATCCCCACCAAGCGGTCGGAGACCTTCACCACGGCCGACGACAACCAGCCGTCGGTGCAGATCCAGGTCTATCAGGGTGAGCGCGAAATCGCTTCGCACAACAAGCTGCTCGGCTCCTTCGAGCTGACCGGCATCCCGCCGGCTCCGCGCGGCGTCCCGCAGATCGAGGTCACCTTCGACATCGACGCCAACGGCATCGTGCACGTCACGGCCAAGGACAAGGGCACCGGCAAGGAGAACACGATCAAAATCCAGGAGGGCTCCGGCCTGTCCAAGGAGGAGATCGACCGGATGATCAAGGACGCCGAGGCGCACGCCGAGGAGGACCGCCAGCGTCGCGAGGAGGCCGACGTCCGCAACCAGGCCGAGTCGCTGGTCTACCAGACGGAGAAGTTCGTCAAGGATCAGCGCGAGGCCGAGGGCGGGTCGAAGGTTCCCGAGGAGACGCTGTCCAAGGTCGACGCCGCCATCGCCGAGGCCAAGACGGCCCTGGGCGGCACCGACATCGGCGCGATCAAGGCGGCGATGGAGAAGCTGGGCCAGGAGTCCCAGGCGCTCGGACAGGCGATCTACGAGGCCACCCAGGCCGCGGGCGGCGCGGAGGCCGGTGCAGCCGGCGGAGCGTCGGGCTCGGCTGACGACGTCGTGGACGCGGAGGTGGTCGACGATGACCGGGAGTCCAAGTGACGGACGGCAATCAGGAACCGGTGACGGTCACCGACAAGCGGCGGATCGACCCCGAAACGGGTGAGGTGCGCCACGCCCCTCCCGGCCCAGAGCCGGGAGGGGACACGTCCGGTGGTGAGTTCTCGGGCGAAAGCCCCGAGGAGGCCGGCAAGGCCGCCGAATTGCTGGGCGACCTGCAACGGGTTCAGGCCGACTTCGCCAACTACCGCAAGCGCGCGCTGCGCGACCAGCAGGCCGCGGCGGACCGTGCCAAGGCCGCCGTCGTCAGCCAATTGCTGGGCGTGCTCGACGATCTCGAGCGGGCGCGCAAGCACGGTGACCTGGAGTCGGGCCCGCTGAAGTCGGTGGCCGACAAGCTGGACGGCGCTCTGACCGGACTCGGTCTGGTGGCGTTCGGCGAGGAAGGCGAGGACTTCGACCCGGTGTTGCACGAAGCCGTGCAGCACGAGGGCGACGGCGGCGACGGCTCCAAGCCGGTGATCGGCACGGTCATGCGGCAGGGCTACAAGCTCGGCGAGCAGGTGCTGCGGCACGCCCTGGTCGGCGTTGTCGACACGGTGCCGGACGACGGCGCCGCGGCGGCCCAGTCGGCCGAATCGGACGATAACCCCGGCGCGTCCGGTGAATAGACCACACAATCAGCACAACAACAGAACTCCAAAGGTGAAGGGGGTGACGCGACATGGCCCAGCGAGAATGGGTCGAAAAGGACTTCTACAAGGAGCTGGGCGTCTCCTCTGACGCCAGTCCCGAAGAGATCAAACGCGCTTACCGGAAGCTGGCCCGAGACCTGCATCCGGACGCCAACCCCGACAATCCCGCCGCCGGCGAGCGATTCAAGGCGGTGTCGGAAGCGCACAACGTGTTGTCGGATCCGGCGAAGCGTAAGGAGTACGACGAAACCCGCCGCCTGTTCGCGGGCGGCGGCTTCGGCGGCCGCCGGTTCGACACCGGTGGTTTCGGCGGCTTCGGTGCTGGCGGTGACGGCGCCGAGTTCAACCTGAACGACCTGTTCGACGCCGCCGGCCGAAGCGGCGGCGCCAACATCGGTGACCTGTTCGGCGGCTTGTTCGGGCGGGGCGCCGGCGCCCGTCCCAGCCGGCCGCGGCGCGGCAACGACCTGGAGACCGAGACGCAGCTGGATTTCGTCGAGGCCGCCAAGGGCGTGGCAATGCCGCTGCGGCTGACCAGCCCGGCGCCGTGCACCAACTGCCACGGCAGCGGGGCGCGGCCGGGCACCAGCCCGAAGGTGTGCCCGACCTGCAACGGTTCCGGCGTGATCAACCGCAACCAGGGCGCGTTCGGATTCTCCGAGCCCTGCACCGATTGCCGGGGCAGCGGCTCGATCATCGAGCACCCCTGTGACGAGTGCAAGGGCACCGGGGTCACCACCCGCACCCGCACCATCAACGTGCGCATCCCGCCCGGCGTCGAGGACGGGCAACGCATCCGGCTGCCCGGGCAGGGCGAGGCCGGGCTGCGCGGAGCGCCGTCGGGCGACCTGTACGTGACCGTACATGTGCGGCCGGACAAGGTGTTTGGCCGCGACGGCGACGACCTCACCGTGACCGTTCCGGTCAGCTTCGCCGAGTTAGCCTTGGGCTCAACCATTTCGGTGCCCACGCTGGACGGCAAGGTGGGCGTCCGGGTGCCGAAGGGGACCTCCGACGGCCGCATCCTGCGGGTGCGCGGGCGCGGTGTCCCCAAGCGCAGCGGCGGCAACGGGGATCTGCTCGTCACCGTGAAGGTCGCTGTGCCGCCGAACTTGGAGGGCGCCGCGGCTGAGGCGCTGGAGGCGTACGCGGCCGCCGAGCGTGCCAGCGGGTTTGACCCGCGCGCGGGATGGGCAGGTAATCGCTGATGGCCAAGAATTCACGAGACGAATCTCGGACGTTCCTGATCTCGGTCGCCGCCGAGCTGGCCGGCATGCACGCTCAGACTCTGCGCACTTACGATCGCCTCGGCCTGGTCAGCCCGCAACGCACTTCCGGTGGGGGACGGCGTTATTCGGAGCATGACGTCAACCTCTTGCGTGAAGTGCAGCGGCTGTCCCAGGACGAGGGGGTCAACCTGGCCGGCATCAAGCGCATCATCGAACTGACCAATCACGTCGAGGCGCTGCAGGCGCGGGTGAAGGAGTTGACCGAGGAACTGGCGCAGGTGCGCGCCGGTCAGCGCCGCGACCTGGCGGTGGTGCCCAAGAGCACCGCCGTGGTGGTGTGGCAACCGCGCAGGGGGCGTTAGGCTTCAGTCCTCGGGCAGTTTGTCGAGGGTCTTGCGGGCTTCCTTGCGGAAGATCTCGTGCTCGTTGTCGAGGTATTCGGCGACGGCGTCGCGCACACCGGTGGCGCGCTGGCGCACCAGCGCCTTCATGGCCGGGATGCGGGTTGCCGGGTTGGGAAGTTGGCTCACCGCAAGCTTTTTGGCTTCCTCGGTCTTGATTTGGCCTAGCCATTCCACCAACACCGATTTGGTGGGAAAGTCCCGCTCGGAGCGAATCAGGGCGGCGATACGCGGGAAGTCGGAGCGCTCGCAGATTTTGGCCAGCGCGAACCCGGCGGCTTCGAGCTCTTCGTTGCACAGTGCCGGTTCGATCGCGAACTGGTGAAACAGAACATCAATGGCGGCGCGATTGCCTTTGGCGTGCTTGGTGATTAGGTTGCGGATCAGACTGACCCGCCAGCCACGCCGTTCGTCACCGGGCGGAATGCGTTCGTCCAGATGTTGCAGCCAGTCCACCATGATGGGCACCGCCTGCGGATAGTCATTGGGCGAATTAAGCAATTCGACGACGGTGTCTTCCGGTATGCCGGCCGCATCCAGCTCTTGTTTCATCGCGCGCCAATATTCCGGCCAGGTGTCGGGGTCGTCGCCGTACTTGCTCATGACAGGTTTATGCTCCGGTCGATCTCTATGCTCAGCCCCGGATATTCCCCTCGCAAAGTCTCCTCCACACTGCCAACATTGGTGCGGCCCTTGTCCACCACGATGACCAACGTATAGCCGTTGTCCCGCGCCCACTGTGCCATGTCCCGGATCTGCCGCGTCGCATCCAGCTTCTGCACATTCTTCACCTCACGCACTACCCGGTTCACCGGGTCGATTTCATCCGGAATTCGTGTCCGGAGCGCACCCGTCTTCGGGTCGGTCACCTGGATCGGTACCTTGGCGTCTTGGTCGATCCCGGCAAGCTGTTCGGCGCGGCGGCCCTTGAGGCGGTTGTCGTTGACCCGTTGCGCCGGAGTCGGATCCACCCGTCGCGGCACCAGAGTGAGCAGCGTCTTCACCGCGGGCAAAGCGGTGTTCATGGCGGTGGCGGCCGACGTCAGGTCCGTCATCGAGGCGGTGGCCGTGGTCCGCAGCGCCGCGTTGAGCCCGTTGATCTGGGTGACCGCCGTCGCGATGAACGTCCGCTTGATGACCTCGGTGATCATGTGTAGTTGCGGCGGATAGCCGTCCAGGATCTTGACGATCAGATCGAGCTTGTCCACGACAAAGGCCATGTCGTCCTTGACCGACTTGAGCTTCTCCCCGTAGTCCTTGGCCGCGCGCGACAGATCCCCGCACGCACCGGCGATGTCGGTGCTGACACCGCGCGCCTCGTTGAGCCGGTCGACCACGAAGGCGATCTCGGCCGCCTGGACGTCGACGATCAGCCGCTGCTCCTCCGGACCTGGCTCATCGTCGACGTGCACCAAGTCGTGCCCAAAGGTTTCCCACGCGGACCCGACCGACTGCACCCGGTCGGGGTGCCCGTCGGGCCAGCCGTCGGTGATCTGGCCGCGCACCAAATCCCAGTGCGGCGGTTCGGGGTCGCCGCCCCCGGCGACGGAGCCGACGTCGACCGCCGCGTCGATGTAGGTGCCGGCGGACTGTCCCGGCGGGGTGATCGGCGCGCCGAAGGCGTCGCGCTGGTTGAGGGTGGACGCCTCTTCGGTCTCGTCGTGATTGATGCCGTCCTGGCGCAGCAGGGTGCCAAGGTTGTCGAAGACGTTGACCAGCCGGAAGGCCACCTGGCCGGCCTCGTCGGCCGCGGCGTCGAAGGCCGTCGCCCACTGCGGGCCCACCCCGTGGGTGCCGGCGGCGTTGGCCGCATGCACCCCGGCAAGCTTGCGCAACGCGGCGGCGGCGTGGTCGCTGTTCTCCTTGTAGGCAGCGGCCGCGTCGTAGAACAATTCCGGATCGACGTCCGTCACTCCCCGCCCCGCTCTCACACCGGTGAACCGATTCTATGGCAGCCTGGGATTTCGCGTTTACACCCGGAAAGGGGCCACCTCATGTCGTATGACCTGACGGTCTACGCGGCCGGCAACGTCGACGACGAGGAATTGGAGACGATCGTCGAATCCGTCCCCGGGCTGTCGATCGGGGACAGCGGGGACGGCGAGGTCACCGTGGTGCGCGGCAAGCACGACACCTACGCATTCACCGTGTTCGGGCCCCACGAAATCGAGCCCAAAGACGTGCCCGACGACGTCGTGCCCTACCTTCTCGAGCCGGCCATCAGCTGGCAGATCAGCGTGGAGGGCAGCGACCCGGCCGAGGTCCGGCCGGCGCGGCGGTTCGCCAAGGCGTTGGCCGTCGCCGCGGGGGGAGTGGCGGTCGACGAACAGACCGAGGACATCCTCGGTGCCCGAGGGGCTCGCAAGGTCAGCCGACCCAACAGCGAGTTGATCCGAGTCCTCAAGCTTGATTGGTACTCGCCGGTGTCGGCGCCCAACGCCCCGACGCTCTGGCTCGAACTCGCGAGAAAGCTCCTCCCCGAGGCCCTTCCGCGCCGTTTCGGCGAATCGGACCCGCTGCGTTACCGACTAGACCGCGACGGTGACGCCCGGTTCGTGGACGTCTATTCCGATGTGGCGCGGTTCAAGGCGACGTTCCCCTGCCTCGAGGGCGGGCTCTTCCCGAAACAGTGGGGCGGTGTCTGCGTCGACACTCTGTGGATTGTGGCCGAGCCGCTGGACGACCCGCGCTGGCGAAACTCCGTGCGCCGGTTCTTCGTCGAGTTCGCCCGCCGGCGCGGCAGCGTGCTGGCCACCGGCGAGGTGCTGCGCAACCACAAGCTCTCCGGGCCGACCGACGTCAACAAGGACGTCAGCGGCCTGTTGCGCGGGGCAGAGGGGATACTCGGTCTACCGTCCCACCCGATCTGGTGGATCTGGTTCGGCACCGACTACCTGCCGATCGTCCGCGAATATCTGCCTTCCGAGGGCACCACGTTCTACGACGAGGGGGCGCATTTCGCCGCCACCGACGAGCCCACGGACCGTGGCCAGCTCGCGGCGTTGCCCGATCCGTTCCCGAAAAGCCTTCGGGTCGGCGAGATTCCGCCGGAATATGGGCCGCCGAACAGCCCGACCAATACGCCGGCCGCTATCCGCCCCACATCGCGGTGTTGACCTCGGCGTTGTGGGTGTAGTTGCGGTGGGCGATGTGCGCGTTGAGGTGCATGTCGAACACCAACTCACTCGCCTCGTCCGCCCAGCGCTGCCAGTGCTGCACCCGCTCGAGAAAGACGTCGAACCCCACGCCCTCCCACGTGCCCTGTAGGCCCTGCAAATCCTTGGCCACCTCGGACAGGCGCTCCTTCATCGTCAGGCAGAACTGGCGCATCGCGTCGGCCGCGTCCACCAGCTCGGCCTCGTTGACGGTGCGTCGGGCCATGATCACACCCCCGGGGGTTTGAGGGCTCGAAAGGTGTTGGCCCCGTTGGTTTCCATGTGCGCGTAGGCATTGGCGGCCGCCGACAGCGATTCCCCGATCCAGCGCAGGTCGGCGAGCATGGCTTCGCATTCTTCGTCGATCTCCGACCAGACGTTGAGGTATGCCGTGGCCGCCTGCCCCGTCCAGGTGCGGCGAAGGTCGCCCATCTGCGTCCCCAATTTGCGCCGCAGCCCTTCGATCTCGTCAGCCGCGCCGGCGGTGTCCTTGGATGCGCGGGTCAGCTCGGCACAGTAGACGCGCAACTCGTTGGCCCCCATGGTGAGCAGGCTACTCTCGGCGCATGGGTTGGCGCGACACAGTGACGGAACAGGCGCAGGCGGACCTTGACGGCCTGGTCGACGCCGCGGTCAACTTCGCGGCCGAGCGCATCGCTGAGGCGGGCGAGTTCCTGCCGTTCGCGCTGGCCGTTTCCGTTCACGGTCAGCGCCAGGCCATCCAGCCGAACTACCCGCGCGGCCGGGATCTACAGGTGGCCGAGCAGCTCGCCGCCCAGTGGCGCGCGCTCATCGAGGTGAAGGACTCGCTGCGCGCCGCAGTGGTGGCGGTGAACGTGACGCTGACCGAACAGCACCGGGACGGCATCGAGCTCACCGCCGAGCACCGCGAGGGCGTGGCGATCGGAATGATCTTCCCCTACACACTGGACGCGGACGGCCGGTTGGCGCTGGAGTCGCCGTCCGCTCACCGTGCGGAGCGCCGCGTCTGGGTCGCGTGAGCGCTACGTCGGCGGCGGCAGGTCCCTGAGCTTCGCCAGCGCGTCGGCGACTCGGCTCTCCAGGTCGACAATGTCCTCGTCCGCCCACTCGTCTGCGAATTCGGTTGCCTCGCCTATTGCTTCGTTGATTCGCCTGGTCACCTCCTGGGCGCCCAGGGCCAGTATCCCGGGATCGATGACCAGGCCGGTCAGGCGCAGATGGCCGTTCATGGTCACCTCGACCGTGCCGGTCTGGTCGCTGACCACGATCGCCACCCGCTGCATCCGCCGGACCTGTTCGTCGAGAAGCGCTATGACCGCCTGGAACTGCTCGATCATTCGCCCGATCTGCGGGTGGGCCGGGTCGGACATGACGAATCCCTATGTGTGAATAGAGAATTGAGTTACGGCCGGCTCGCCCGGCCGCGCGCAGCGGTAGCCGCCGCGGCGCAGCGCGTCGGTCGGCGCGGTCATCGGCTCGAAGCAGACGATTCGTTTCGCGGGATCGTCGCCGGTGGGCGCGAAGATCTGGGTAGCGGGGTAGCCGCGGTCGAAGTGCACCTCGATGCGGCGCCCGCCGCCCGAGACCGCGAACACCGCGCCGTCGGGCACCTCGTCGTAGGCGTCGTCGAATGCCTTGTCTCCCAAAGGCTCCGCGAGCGCCCCCTGGGGCTCGGATTCGCCGGTGGGCAGCCCGACGTCGTCGAGCCGCAGGTGCCGCAGCGGGGGCGTCTCGATCACCCACTCGGCCCTCGGCACGTCGGGCAGCTGCAGGTAGGGGTGAAAGCCGAAGCACAGCGGGACGGCGCGAGATCCGGTGGCGGTCACCGTGGTGCGCACCGTCAGCGTCCGCTCGGCCAGCCGCACCGCCATCGTCAGCACATGCGGATACGGGAAGCTGGCCAGCAATTCCGGGTCGGCGCCGAAGTCCAACTCGGCCACCAATTCATCGGCCGACTCGGCGGTCACCCGCCAGTCCGGGTAGGCGGCCAGCACGCCGTGGATCGGCAGCCCGTTGGGATCGGCACGGACACGGTGTTCGCCGGGCGTCAGCGTCGCCGTCACGCCTTGTGCGGTATAGTTGTTGGCCCCCAGCCGGTTTGCCCAGGGATACAGGATCGGGATCCCCATCGTCTTGCCGTCGGCCACGTAGGCGTCCAGCCCGCGCCGTTGCCCGAGCAGCTCCACGCCGGCATCGCTCAGCGAGGTGCCGATCATGCCCGCCTCGGGCACGAACTCCGCGGCCACCGGCGACGCCGGGTCGCGCAGGGTGACGACGCGCATGCTTACCTCCACAGTGGGTCGTGCTGAATATGTTCCGGCGGAGCGCCTTTGGCGATCAGGGCGGCCTTGGTGGCCCGCACCATCGCCGGTCCGCCGCAGATCAGGATCTGCCGATCGCCCCACCCGCCGTACTTGGTGACCACGTCGGGGAGCCGACCGGTCTGCCGCACGTGCAGGCCGCGCGGCGGGGTGCAGTCGGGATAGTCGACGGCCCACGCCGGGTCGGCGCTGTACTCCGAGACCGGCGAGACCGACAGCCACGGATTGTGCGAGGCCACCTGCCACAGCGTCGGCAGGTCGTAGAGCTCGCAGCGGTAGCGGGCGCCGAAGAACAGGTGCACCCGCGGGTTCACCGCGAACCGGCACAGGTCCATGATCAGCGCCCGCAGCGGCGCCAGGCCGGTGCTGCCGGCGACCATCAGCACGTCGCCGCCGTCCCGGTCGACCCGCAGGCCGCCGTGCGGGCTGGACATCCGCCACCGGTCGCCGGGCCGAGTCTCGTTGACGATGGCGGTGCTGACCAGGCCGCCGGGCACCACCCGGACGTGGAACTCGATGCCGCCGCCCGGGTCCGCCGGGATGGCGGGCGACAGGTACCGCCAGCGGCGGGGGCACTGCGGGACGTGCACGTTGACGTACTGGCCGGCGTGATAGTCCATCGGGCGGTCGAGCTGCAGCCGGACGACCGCAAGGTCGCGGGAGACCCGCATGTGCTCGATGACCGTGGCGTCCCACCAGGCGGGCCCCTCCTCGGCGTCCGCGGCGCCGCGCATCACCCCGATGATCAGGTTGAGCGACTGGTCGGCCGCCTCGTTGACGGCGTCGGTCCAGGCGTCGCCGAGGTAGGTCCGCAACGTCGACAGCAACGCGCGGCGCAGCGTGTCGTAATGCTGCGGCAGCACACCGTATTTGCGGTGGTCCCGGCCGAGCTGAGCCAGAAAGGCGACCGGTTCCTGGGCGCGCTGGGCGACGAGTTCGCCGTACACCCAGTGCAGCGCGTGGGCGAAAGCGGCCCGCTGCCCGCCCATTTCGGGTGGGAACAGGTCGCGCACCGACACGTCGAGGCCGAACCAGTGGGTGTAGAACCGGCGGACCAGTTCGTTGCCGGGACCCGACTCCTCCTGCGCGAAGGCGTCGCGCAGCACCCGCAATGCTTCGGTGTCCTCGAGCCCCACGGGGCCCGATTCTAGGCTCGCCGCGCGCCGGCAATCCCGATCAGCACGGCCGCGACGGCCACCCAGCAGCACAACACCAGGCCGGCGGTCGTCGCCCCGGCGCCGGAGAAGTACGCCGTCGAACGCAACAGTGTGGCGTTTGCCCCCTGCGGCAACAGTTGACCCAGCGTGCCCCACCCCGACGGCAGCATCTCCGGGGCGCTCATCAGGCCGGACAGCGGGTTGCCCAGCAGCATCGCCACCGCCACCGCGCCACTCAGGCCCACCCGGCCGAACAGCGAGCCCAGCGCCAGCGTCGGCAGCGCCATCGCCAGCGTGCCCAGGGTGAGTCCGGCGGCCACGCCCCAGAAATTATGGTCGACCGACCCGAGGACATAACGCAGCAGCACGGCGATCGTCACCGCGGCGCTGACCGAAAACGCCGTTGCGACGGCGCAATTCAGCCACGGCCGACGGGGGAAGGCCAGCAGCAGCACGATGGCGGGCAGGATTCCGGCCAGGGTGATCGGCAGCGCGGAGGCGGCCAGGCCGGCGCCGCGCGGATCGTCGGCGGGCAGCGGGGCCAGGTCTTCGGTGCGCAACGGCGCGCCGGTGCGTTGCGCGACGCGGTCGCCGATCTGGGTCAGCAGTTGGGCCACGGCCGGGCTCGCCCCGGACGCGAGCAGCAGGGTGGGGCCGTGGGGGGTCACCACCAGGCCGCCATAACCGTCGCGGTTGCGGATCGCCGACCGCAGCCCGGCCTCGTCCGGGTAGGCGGTCACGGCGAAGCCGCCCGGGGCGGCGCTGTCCAGCTGGCTGCTGATCAGCCCGGTCACGAAACCCGGGCCCACCAGGCCGATCGGTATGTGGTGCGGCTTGGAGCGCGCCGCCGGCAGCGCGAAGGCGACGCAGATGATGGCCACCGCGACCGTCATCGCCGCGATGATGCCGGTGGCGCGGAACAAGGGTTGTGGCGGGCGGCGGTGAACGGGCCGGCCGTGCTGGGGGAGCGACTGCGTGATCATGCGCGGCACCTTTTTCATCGATAGATGAAATATGACGTCCGCAGCGTATCCGTGGCGTTCGATATTTTCAACAAAGAATGAAATGATACCGTCGTCGTATGCCGTCACCAGCCACTTCCCCGGCGGGCGCCCGTAAGCGCAGGGGCCGCCGCCAGGGCGGGCCCGTGTCGAAGGACGTGGTGCTCCGCGCGGCCAAGCGGCGGTTCGCCGCCCAGGGCTTCGAGAAGACGACGCTGCGTCAGATCGCCGACGACGCCCACGTGGACGCCGCGATGGTGCTGTATCTGTTCGGTTCCAAGGCCGAGCTGTTCCGTGAGTCGATGCGGCTGGTCGTGGACGGTGAGGTGCTGGTCGCCGCGATGACCGGCGGCCCGCCCGGCGACGTCGGCGTCCGGTTGGTGCGGGCCTACCTGCAGATCTGGGAGGAGCCGGAGACCGGCCCGACCATGGTCGCCATGCTGCACTCGGCGATGCTGAACCCCGACGCGTACGAGGCCTTTCGCGATTTCATGCGCGGTTACGTGATGACCGCCATCTCCGGCGTCCTGGGCGAGGGGCCCGACACGATCCTGCGGGCCAACCTCGCGGGCACGAACCTGGTCGGCACCGCGTTGTTCCGCTACGTGATGAAGGTGGGTCCGCTCGCCGACCTCAGCACCGAGGAGGTGGTCGGGCTGATCGCACCCAGCGTGCAGCGCTACCTCACCGCGGACGCGGACGAGCTCGGCCTGCCGGCCGGCTATCGCCCGTGACCCGGCTCAGCCCTGCTTGACGGTGTTGGTCGTCCCGGCGTTGACGACGTTCGGTGAGCCCCAGTGGAATATGACCGCGTTGCCGGTCCCGGAGGTGCTCACCGCGTCCGCGCTGTCGACCGCGACGCGGTTGCCGTGGCCGGAGACGCTCACGCTCGTGCAGTGCCCGGTGACGGTGACGGTGTTGGTCTGGCCGCTGACCGACAGGTAGCCACCCTGGCAGCGGATGGTCTTCGAGGTGCCCGCCCCGTTGACCTGCAGCGTGCCCGAGTCCGGGACGGTCGCCGACGGGCCGGCCCCGCCGAGGTCGGTGCGGAACCCTGCTACGGCGAGCCCCGCCAGCGCCAGCCCGCTGACAACGACGGCCAGCCTGAAGGTGCCGCGCACGCGGCGCGCGTCGGCCTGCTTCCGGTGTGGTTCGGTCTGCGTCATCGCCAGGTGGGTACCCCGTGCACCATATTGCGCAAAACTCGTTAGAGTTGAGCGGAACACACTCAACCTTGACGGCGTTGAACAACGCGACAAGCATTTTCCCTACTTATGCGAACGGAGGCGTCGTGGACTCTTTCAACCCGACAACCAAGACGCAAGCGGCGCTGACCTCGGCGCTCCAGGCGGCCTCGGCCGCCGGTAACCCGGAGATCCGCCCCGCGCACCTGCTGATGGCCCTGCTCACACAGGCCGACGGGATCGCGGGACCGCTGCTGGAGGCTGTCGGCGTCCCGCCCGCGACCATTCGCACCGAGGCCGAGCACCTGGTGGAACGGTTGCCGCAGGCCAGCGGCGCCAGCTCGCAGCCGCAGCTGTCGCGCGAATCGCTGGCCGCCATCACCACCGCCCAGCAACTGGCCACCGAGATGGACGACGAGTACGTCTCGACCGAACACCTGATGGTCGGCCTGGCCACCGGTGATTCCGACGTCGCCAAGCTGCTGACCGGCCACGGCGCATCGCCGCAGGCGTTGCGCGACGGCTTCGTCAAGGTCCGCGGCAGCGCCCGCGTCACCAGCCCCGAGCCGGAGGCCACCTACCAGGCGCTGGAGAAGTACTCGACCGACCTGACCGCCCGCGCGCGCGAAGGCAAGCTCGACCCGGTCATCGGGCGGGACAACGAGATCCGCCGCGTCGTGCAGGTTTTGAGCCGCCGCACCAAGAACAACCCGGTGCTGATCGGCGAGCCCGGCGTCGGCAAGACCGCGATCGTGGAGGGCCTGGCCCAGCGGATCGTGGCCGGCGACGTGCCGGAGAGCCTGCGCGACAAGACCGTCATCAGCCTGGACCTCGGCTCGATGGTGGCCGGCGCCAAGTACCGCGGCGAGTTCGAGGAGCGGCTCAAGGCCGTCCTCGACGACATCAAGAACTCCGCCGGGCAGATCATCACGTTCATCGACGAGCTGCACACAATCGTCGGGGCCGGCGCGACCGGCGAGGGCGCGATGGACGCCGGCAACATGATCAAGCCGATGCTGGCCCGCGGCGAGCTGCGCCTGGTCGGCGCGACCACGCTCGACGAGTACCGCAAGTACATCGAGAAGGACGCCGCCTTGGAGCGGCGCTTCCAGCAGGTGCTGGTCGGCGAGCCGTCGGTCGAGGACACCGTCGGCATCCTGCGCGGGCTGAAGGACCGCTACGAGGTGCACCACGGTGTGCGCATCACCGACTCGGCCCTGGTGGCCGCGGCCACGCTGTCCGATCGCTACATCACCGCCCGCTTCCTGCCGGACAAGGCCATCGACCTGGTCGACGAGGCCGCTTCGCGCCTGAAGATGGAGATCGACTCGCGGCCCGTCGAGATCGACGAGGTCGAGCGCCTGGTGCGCCGCCTCGAGATCGAGGAGATGGCGCTGGCCAAGGAGGAGGACGAGGCGTCCAAGGAGCGGCTGGAAAAGCTGCGCTCCGAGCTGGCCGACCAGAAGGAGAAGCTGGCCGAGCTGACCACCCGCTGGCAGAACGAGAAGAGCGCGATCGACGTCGTCCGCGAGCTCAAGGAGCAGCTCGAGGCGCTGCGCGGGGAGTCCGAGCGCGCCGAGCGCGACGGTGACCTGGCCAAGGCCGCCGAGCTGCGCTACGGGCGCATCCCCGAGGTCGAGAAGAAGCTCGACGCGGCGCTGCCGCACGCCGAGGCGCGCGAGAACGTGATGCTCAAGGAGGAGGTCGGACCCGACGACATCGCCGAGGTGGTGTCCGCGTGGACCGGCATTCCCGCTGGGCGGATGCTCGAGGGCGAGACCGCCAAGCTGCTGCGGATGGAGGACGAGCTGGGCAAGCGCGTCATCGGCCAGAAGCGGGCGGTGACGGCGGTGTCCGACGCGGTGCGGCGCAGCCGGGCCGGCGTCGCCGACCCCAACCGGCCGACCGGGTCGTTCATGTTCCTCGGGCCGACCGGTGTCGGTAAGACCGAGCTGGCCAAGGCGCTGGCGGAGTTCCTGTTCGACGACGAGCGCGCGATGGTGCGCATCGACATGAGCGAGTACGGCGAGAAGCACTCCGTCGCCCGGCTGGTCGGTGCGCCCCCGGGCTACATCGGCTACGACCAGGGCGGCCAGCTGACCGAGGCGGTGCGCCGCCGGCCGTACACGGTGATCCTCTTCGACGAGATCGAGAAGGCGCACCCGGACGTGTTCGACGTGCTGCTGCAGGTCCTCGACGAGGGCCGGCTCACCGACGGGCAGGGCCGCACGGTCGACTTCCGCAACACCATCCTGATCCTGACGTCCAACCTCGGGTCGGGCGGCAGCGAGGAGCAGGTGATGGCCGCGGTGCGCTCGGCGTTCAAGCCCGAGTTCATCAACCGGCTCGACGACGTGATCATCTTCCACGGCCTCGAGCCCGGCGAGCTGGTGTCGATCGTCGACATCCAGCTGGCCCAGCTGCAGAAGCGGCTGGCGCAGCGCCGCCTCACGCTGGAGGTCTCGCTGCCGGCCAAGCAGTGGCTCGCGCAGCGCGGGTTCGACCCGGTCTACGGCGCGCGGCCGCTGCGCCGGCTGGTGCAGCAGGCCATCGGCGACCAGCTGGCCAAGCAGCTGCTGGCCGGCGACGTGCACGACGGCGACACCGTGCCGGTGAACGTCAGCCCGGACGGCGACTCGCTGATCCTGGGCTGAGTCGGCGGCGATCGCGAGCGCGGCTACGCCGCGCTCGCGATCGCCATGTAATTGGGTTGTGACCAGCCGGACTTCTTTATTCCGGCGGAAATGCAGATACCCTGTGTGGGATGGTCCCCCTTTGGTTCACGCTGTCCGCGCTGTGCTTCGTCGGCGCGGGGGTGTTGCTGTACGTCGACCTCGATCGACGTCGCGGTCGCAGCCGGCGCCGCAGGTCGTGGGCGCGGTCGCACGGCTTCGACTACGAGCGGGAATCGGCCGACATCCTCAAGCGCTGGAAGCGCGGTGTGATCTCGACGGTCGGCGACATCGCCGCCGAGAACGTGGTGCTGGGCCAGATCCGCGGCGAGGCCGTCTACATCTTCGACCTCGAGGAAGTCGCCACCGTGATTGCGCTGCACCGCAAGGTGGGCACCAACGTCGTGGTGGACCTGCGGCTCAAGGGGCTGAAAGAGCCACGGGAGAGCGACATTTGGCTGCTGGGTGCGATCGGCCCGCGGATGGTGTACTCCACCAACCTGGACGCCGCCCGGCGCGCCTGCGACCGCCGCATGGTCACCTTCGCGCACACCGCGCCGGACTGCGCCGAGATCATGTGGAACGAGCAGAACTGGACGCTGGTCGCCATGCCCATCACCAGCACCCGCACCCAGTGGGACGAGGGCCTGCGCACCGTGCGGCAGTTCAACGACCTGCTGCGGGTGCTGCCGCCGCTGCCGGAGGAAACCCCGCAGGAGGGTGGCGCGCCCGCGGGGCTGCGCAACGCGGCGCCGAGCCGCCCGCTGGCCCCCGCCGGCCGCGCGGAGCTGCCGCCCCGGCGCGCGCAGCAGGACGTCACGGGGCTGCTGGGTGACGCGCCCGGGCGCAGGCCGGCCGAGCCGATCCGCCGGGAGCAGCGCGGCTCGGACGCCGTTCGCCGCCCGCCGCCGACCGGGCGCAACGGCCACCAGGCCACCAACTATCAGCACTGACGGCGCGCTGGGCGCCGGGTGGGCGGCGCTGCCGCCGTCATTAGGATGTCGCTCATGCCTCGTCCTGTCGCCCTGATCACCGGGCCCACGTCCGGGATCGGCGCCGGCTTCGCGCGACGCTATGCGAGCGACGGCTACGACCTGGTCCTGGTCGCCCGCGACGTCGACCGGCTGCGCGAACTGGCCCGTGAGCTGGAGGGCCGGGCTGGCAACGTCGAGGTGCTGCCCGCCGACCTGGCCGACGCCGCCGGTCGCGACAAGGTTTGCGCACGCCTCGCCCAGGGCGTCCGCGTCCTGGTGAACAACGCGGGCTTCGGCACCTCGGGCGATTTCTGGGCCACCGATCCCGCGTTGCTGCAATCGCAGCTCGACGTCAACGTCACCGCGGTCATGCACCTCACCCGCGCGGCCCTGCCGGCCATGCTCGACGCGGGCGCCGGCACCGTCATCAACATCGCCAGCGTCGCCGGCCTGGTGCCGGGACGCGGGTCGACCTACTCGGCGTCCAAGGCGTGGGTGATCTCCTTCAGCGAGGGCCTGTCCGTAGGCCTGCAGGGGACCGGGGTGGGGGTGCACGCCGTGTGTCCGGGCTACGTGCGCACCGAGTTTCACGCCCGCGCCGGGATCGACATGGCCAAGTCGCCGTCGTTCATGTGGCTCGAGGTCGACGACGTGGTGAACCAGAGCCTCGCCGACATTGCGCGCGGCAAGGTGATCAGCATTCCGGGCCTGCAATACAAGGCGATCATCGCCGCCGAGCGGATGATCCCGCGGACGCTGATGCGGGCCGTGACCAAGCGAATCGGGGGTGGCCGTGGCCGAACCTGAGTCGTCATTGCGCGCCGAGCTGGCCGAGCTGGTGCGCCGGCTGTCGGTGGTGCACGGCCGGGTCACGCTGTCGTCGGGCAAGGAGGCCGACTACTACGTCGACCTGCGCCGCGCCACCCTGCACCACCGGGCCTCGGCCCTGATCGGCACGCTGATGCGCGACCTTACCAGCGACTGGGACTACGACGTGGTCGGCGGGCTGACGCTGGGCGCCGACCCGGTCGCCACGGCCGTCATGCACGCGCCGGGCCGCCCGATCGACGCGTTCGTGGTGCGCAAGTCCGCGAAAACCCATGGGCTGCAACGCCTTATCGAGGGGTCGGAGGTCGCCGGTAAGCGGGTGCTGGTCGTCGAGGACACCAGTACCACGGGTGGGTCGGCGCTGACCGCGGTGCGCGCCGTCCAAGAGGCGGGCGGGAAGGTGGTCGGCGTGGCCACGGTCGTGGACCGGTCCACCGGCGCCGCCGAGGCCATCGAGGCCGAGGGCCTGCCGTATCGCAGCGTGCTGGGCCTTGCCGATCTGGGGCTGGGCTAGGTTGCGTCGCTGGGCGCACCTCCTCGCGATAGCGGCCTGCGCGCTGGCCCCGCTGACGGGTTGCTCGGGGCCCAGCCAACCGGTCCGGCCCTACGGCGCCCAGGGCGCGCGGTTCGGGGAGTCGCTTTCGCTGCTGGGCTGGAACATGGCGGTGTCGAACCTGCGCTGGGACGGCGACTACGTGCTCATCGACGTCGACGCCTCCGCGGCGGACCCGCACGCGCCGCGCGCCAAGGCCGAGGACATCCGGTTCGGCCTCTACGGCGCGCTGTCGCACCCGATGGAGTCCAACGGTCTGGGCAGTTGCGACCGCCCGACCGGCAAGGCGCCCGATGTCCACTCGCCGCTGTCGGCGCCCGGCGACCGGCTGACCGGCACGGTTTGCCTTGGGCCGCTGAAGGATCGGAGTCAGGTCCGCGGTGTGTACGGCTACTCGCCGCGCGACCGGATCCCGAACACCTCGGCGGCTTACCCGGCCGCCTTCCCGGTGGGGCTGATGCCCACCAACGCCAATGACACCGGCCTGGCGGTCAAGACCACCAGCCTGTCGGCCTGGCGCGCCGACGGCGCCCCGGTGACCAAGGCGCAGCTCGGCGACCCCGCGGCGTTCAACGGGAACGGCTACATGCTGCTGGGCCTGGAGGCCGACGGGCTGGCGGCCCGGTACCGCGACGACTCGGCCAAGCGCGGCGGGCCGCTGATGCTGCTCGCGTCGCCGACCCTGCCCGGCGCCGGACTGAACCCGGCCTGCGCGGCGTACGGCTCGTCGGTGTTGATCCTGCCCGACGCCTCGCTGGACGCGGTGCACGTCAGCGCGTCGCTGTGCACCCAGGGCGACATCACCGACGCATTGCTCTACGCGACGGTGGCCGTCGACGGCACCCACGCGGGTGTGTGGACGCCGCGATGACCGATCCCGGGCCGACCGAGTGGGGCGAATCTGCCGGGGGGGTCGGGCCGTGGGCGGGCGAGCTGCCCGACGAACCGCGGTATGACCCAGTCCTGTTGCGCGAGGGCGACACTCGCAACGTCGTCGACGCGTACCGGTACTGGACGCGGGAGGCGATCATCGCCGACATCGATCGGCGGCGGCACCCGCTGCACGTGGCGATCGAGAACTTCGGGTACGACGCCAACATCGGCTCGGTGGTGCGCACCGCCAACTCCTTCGCCGTGCACACCGTGCACATCGTGGGTCGGCGGCGGTGGAATCGCCGCGGCGCCATGGTGACCGACCGCTATCAGCGGCTGTGCCACCACGACACCACCGCCGATCTGCTGGACTTCGCGGTGCGGGCCGGGTTGACGGTGGTCGCGGTGGACAACGTTCCGGGGGCGGCCCGGCTCGAGGAGGCCGCGCTGCCGCGCGAGTGCCTGCTGGTGTTCGGTCAGGAGGGGCCGGGCATCACCGACGACATCCGGGCGGGCGCGGCCACGACGGTGTCTATCGCCCAGTTCGGCTCGACCCGCAGCATCAACGCCGGCGTGGCCGCCGGAATCGCGATGCATGCCTGGATTCGACAGCACGCGGACCTGTCCCAGGCCTGGTAGCCGCCGCCCTCGACGCACACTCGCTCGGGTCCGCGACCCACATGCTCGCCTTCAAATTCGATATCGCATGCGATATCAAAATCGGCGGGTCACATGCCATCCCGAATCTGGTGCTGCTGTGACGGGTGAGCCGCAAATGGGCCGAAGTCCAGCCGGGCCGCAGCCGTCAGCCTACGTTGGACGAGTGCGTGACGTGCTTGCCGAGCTGATGTCGATCTGGCACGCCGGCGACACCGCGGGGCTGGGGACGGTGGTGCGCACTTTCCGGTCCGCGCCCCGGCCGCCGGGGGCCGCGATGGTGGTGGCGCCGGACGGCTCGGTCACCGGGTCGGTGTCGGGTGGCTGCGTGGAGGGCGCGGTGTACGACCTCGCCACCGAGGCGACGAAAACCGGTGCCCCGCGGCTGGAACGCTACGGCGTCAGCGACGACGACGCCTTCGCGGTCGGCCTGACGTGCGGCGGCGTCATCGACGTCTTCGTCGAGCCGGTTTCACGCGCGTCGTTTCCCGAGCTCGGTGCGGTGGCCGACGACATCGCCGGGCGCCGCGCGGTGGCGACCGCGACCGTCATCGCACATCCGGACCCGGCCCGGGTCGGCCGGCGTCTCGTCATCCGGCCCGACGGCACGGCGGGGTCGCTGGGTTCGGCGCGTGCCGACGCCGCGGTCGCCGACGATGCGCGCGGCCTGCTCGCACTGGGCCGCAGCGAGATCCTCGAGTACGGGCCCGACGGGCAGCGGCTCGGCGACGGCATGGAGGTCTTCGTGTCCAGCTATGCGCCGCCGCCGCGGATGCTGGTGTTCGGCGCGATCGACTTCGCGGCGGCGCTGGCGCGCCAGGGCTCGTTCCTCGGCTACCGGGTCACCGTGTGCGACGCCCGCCCGGTGTTCGCCACCCGGGCCCGCTTCCCGACGGCCGACGAGGTCGTCGTCGACTGGCCGCACCGCTATCTCGCCGCGCAGGCCGAGGCGGGCGCCGTCGACCGCCACACGGTGATCTGCGTGCTCACCCACGACCCGAAGTTCGACGTGCCGCTGCTCGAGGTGGCACTGCGCCTGCCCCAGGTCGGCTACGTCGGGGCGATGGGTTCGCGGCGCACCCACGACGACCGACTGAACCGGCTCAAGGCCGCCGGTCTGACCGACGCCGAGCTGGGCCGGCTGTCCAGCCCCATCGGGCTGGACCTCGGCGCGCGCACCCCGGAGGAGACCGCGGTCTCGATCGCCGCCGACATCATCGCCAAGCGCTGGGGCGGCGGGGGCCGCCCGCTGGCCCAGATCGCCGGGCGCATCCACCACGACGCGGGGGACCCGACTCTACTTCCGTAGTGCCGCCCGTAGGCTGGGGCTCGACGCCGTCGTCGCACCCGAGAGGATCCCGGCATGAAGATCGCCAACCAGTTCACCGTCAGCGCACCCATCGAGCGGGCCTGGGACGTGCTGAGCGACCTGGAGCAGGTGATCCCGCTGATGCCCGGGGCGGCGCTGACCGGTCACGAGGGCGACGACTACCTGGGCAAGGTCAAGGTGAAGGTCGGGCCGGTCACCAGCGAGTTCAGCGGCAAGGTGCGTTTCGTCGAGCACGACCGGGGCCAGTACCGCGCGGTGATCGACGCCAAGGGCAAGGAGACGCGGGGGACCGGCAACGCGGCCGCCACGGTCACCGCCCAGCTCCACGAGGACGGCGATCGCACCGGCGTCACCGTTGACACCGACCTCAAGATCGCGGGCAAGCTGGCCCAGTTCGGCAGTGGCATGCTGCAGCAGGTGTCGGAGAAGCTGCTGGGCCAGTTCGTGGAATCGCTCGAAGCCGAATTGGCCGCGCAGAGTGTGGCGGCGCCGGCCACGCCGGAGGGCCCCCCGCAGGTCGGAGCCGTCCCCGAGCCGCGACACGAGGCCCCCGCCGCGGAGCCCGAACCGATCGACCTGCTCGAACTCGCCGGCGGCGACCAGCTGAAGAAGTACGCCCCGCTGGTGCTGGCCGTGGTCGCCGGGCTGGTGCTGGGTTGGATCCTCGGCCGGCGGCGTTAGAGGGCCGTTTTAGCCGCCGACTGGCCGATTGCCGCTCGCGTCGTGTCCTTCAGGGCCACCCCCGAGCGGCCGAGTTGCCGGGCGCCGGCCACCAGCGCCGCCGCGACCGCCGCGGCCGTCGGATAGTCGAGGCCGTCGGGCGGATGGATGTTGGAGATGCAGTTGCGGTCGGCGTCGGTGAGCCCCGGCTTCGGCCGATGCGTCAGGTAGATGCCCAGGCTGTCGGCGACTGAGAGGCCCGGGCGCTCGCCGATGAGCACGAGAACCGTTGCGACGCCGAGGGCTTCACCGATGTGGTCGCCGAGCGCGACGCGTGCCTGTGTCGCGATGACCGGCGGCGCAATCCGGTAGCGGCCGTCGAATTCGCGGACCAGCGCCTCGACCATGCCCGCGGCATGATCGGTCAGGGCGCGCGGCGATAGCCCGTCGGCGAGGACAAAACCGATGTCCGCCTTGGTCTTTCGCAGACTCGACAGGTCGGCCGGGCTGCGGCCGAGATCGGGCCTACGCAGGTACTCGGAGCGCGAGGCCGCCCGGCTGCACACCCGCAGCGGCTCGTCGACGCCTTCGACGTTCAAGCCGCGCAGCCGCCGGACGAGGCCGTCGACGTCGAGCGGTTCGTGGACGGCGTCGCGCGCCGCGGCGTGTGCGGCCCGAAATTCCAGGACGCGCCGCGTCGGCAGCGAGTTGCCCGCACGCCCGAGCCCGATGCGCGCCTGGGTGGTGGCGCGCAGGGGCGCCCAGATGTCGTCCATCAGCCGGCCGCCAGCGCTCGCAGCGGCGACGTGGCGAGGTCGACGGGCAGGAGCCGGCCGTCGGCGTCGACCATGCCCAGGCCGGCCAACCACGCTTCGAATTCGGGTGCGGGCCGCAGCCCCAACGCTTTTCGCACGTACAGCGCGTCGTGAAACGACAGGCTCTGATAGCCGAGCATGACGTCGTCGGCGCCGGGAACCGTGATGACGAACGCGGTGCCCGCCGCGCCGAGCAGGGTCAGCAGCGTGTCCATGTCGTCCTGGTCGGCCTCGGCGTGGTTGGTGTAGCAGACGTCGACGCCCATCGGCAGGCCCAGCATCTTTCCGCAGAAGTTGTCTTCGAGCCCGGCGCGGATGATCTGCTTGCCGTCGTAGAGGTATTCGGGCCCGATGAATCCGACCACGGTGTCGATCAACAGCGGCTGCAGCGCCCGGGCCACGGCATAGGCCCGCGCCTCCAGCGTCTGCTGATCGACCGGCCGGTCACCCACACCGAGGTGGGCACCGGCCGACAGGGCCGCACCTTGCCCCGTCTCCAGATACATGACGTTGTCGCCGACGGTGCCGCGGCGCAGCGACCGGGCGGCCTCGTTGGCCTCCATCAGCATGCCGATGGAGGTCCCGAACGAGGAGTTGGCGCCCTCGGTGCCCGCGATCGACTGGAAGACCAGGTCGACGGGCGCGCCCCGGTCGATCAGCTCCATCGTGGTCGTGACGTGGCACAGCACGCAGGATTGGACGGGGATCGCGAACCGCTGGCGAATGTCGTCGAGCAGGTGCAACAGCTCAGAGGCGGCGTGCGGCGAGTCGGTCACCGGGTTGATGCCGATCACCGCGTCACCGCAGCCCATCAGCAGCCCGTCGAGCACGGCCGCCGCGATCCCGCGGGGGTCGTCGGTGGGATGGTTGGGCTGCAACCGGGTCGACAGCGTGCCGGGCAATCCGATCGTGGTCCGGAAGGCCGCGGTGGCCGTCGCCGCGGCGGCAACCAGGATCAGGTCCTGGTTGCGCATGATCTTCGACACCGCGGCAACCATTTCCGGCGTCAACCCCGGGGAGATCGCGGCGATCCGCGCCGCGCCGTCGTCGCGGGACGCCGCGTCCAGCAGCCAGTCGCGGAATCCGCCCACCGTCAAGTCCGCGATCGGGCCGAAGGCCCCGGAGTCGTGGCCGTCGATGATGAGCCGGGTGACCTCGTCGGTCTCGTACGGCACGACCACCTCGGTGAGGAACGTCGCCAGCGGTATGTCGGCCAGCACCCACGCGGCCGCCGCCCGTTCGGCGTCGGAGCCGGCCGCGCAACCCGCGAGCTGGTCGCCGGAGCGCAACGGCGTCGCCTTCGCCATCACGTCGACCAGGCCGGAGAAGGTGTGCGTGGTCCCCGAAATGGTTTGCCGATAGCGCATATTTCAGTATGAGGCAGGATCGGCGGTATGGATCAGCTATGGGCCAACCGCGCGGCCAGCTCCGAAGCCGCTGTCGCGCAACGACACCTGAAACGGCTCTGGGGGCTGCCCGGGACCCAGCTGGGCGTCGTGGCGTGGCCGGCGACTCGGCGCGACCGGATGTTCGGCACCTGGCACTACTGGTGGCAGGCGCACCTGCTGGATTGCCTGGTCGACGCGCAGCTGCGCGACCCGCAACCCGACCGGCACGCCAGGATCAACCGGCAGGTCCGCTCGCACCGACTGCGCAACAACTTTCGCTGGACCAACAACTACTACGACGACATGGCCTGGCTGGCGCTCGCGCTGGAACGCGCCGCGCGGATCGCCGGTGTCGAACGCCACCGCGCCCTGCCCAAGCTGGCCGAGCAATTCCTCGACGCGTGGGTGCCCGAGGACGGCGGCGGCATCCCGTGGCGCAAGCAGGACCAGTTCTTCAACGCGCCGGCCAACGGCCCGGCGGGGATCTTCCTGGCCCGCTACTCCGACCGGATGCGGCGCGCCCAGCAGATGGCCGACTGGATCGACGAGACCCTGATCGACCCGGAGACGCACCTGGTGTTCGACGGCATCAAGGCCGGCTCCCTGGTCCGCGCCCAGTACACCTATTGCCAGGGCGTGGTGCTCGGCCTGGAAACGGAGCTCGCGGCACGCACCCACGACGATCGGCACGCGCCAAGGGTGCACCGGCTGGTCGCTGCGGTCGCCGAACACATGGCGCCGACGGGCGTGCTGGCCGGCGCCGGTGGCGGGGACGGCGGGCTGTTCTCCGGGGTCACCGCGCGCTACCTCGCGCTGGTCAACACGATCCGCCGGGCCGTGTCGCGGGCCGCGGCGTCGTCGGCCGAATCACCCGGCAGGGTGGTGGCGACCAGCGCGA